>DFIB01000031.1 GCA_002371375.1 Mageeibacillus sp. UBA3708
GATCGCGCCTTCATCGTTATAAGCAAATCTGTCAGCCGAATATGCCATACTGTTGACCGGCAGGATAATGTGATACTCGACGAGCCAGAGACCCGTCTCCAACATAAGGATGAAGAACCCGAGGAACAGTGATACCTGCTTGGCGATAAACTGATAACTGTCGGCTTTTATCTCAGTCATATCGATATCAACACAGACATAGCACAGACATTCACCCTTATCGTTATAGACCGGTTCATACAAGGTCATGAGCCAGCCGTATTCATCGTCCGTGATCAATGAGTCGACTTTCTCCCCTTTAAGGAACTCTTCCAGATGATCGGCTATCGAATCGTCATACGGAACCAGTAATCCCGGAGGATCTGCTTTCTCTTCATCATCTCCGATACCGTCAAGATCAAAGACTACATGACAGCCTTCCTCATCGATCCTGTAGATATAGATATACTCAACCCCTTCGTTACTGTCCCTGAGATCATAGAGCATTCTCTCGATCTCGTCATAACCGGGAGCACTTCTTCCTTCTTCGATATAATCGTCGACCATGTCGGGATCTATGATCTTAGAAGCCAACGCAGCTGTATTCTCTGCGATACTCTCGTGATTATTACGGTTTATATCCTTGAAGAGCAGCGAACTGATCCCTATGGACAGTGCCGCTACGACAGAAAGCGATACCGTGATCATAAGGATAAGCTTCCCTCTTAACGACACCTCTCTGCACTTACGCGAACGGAACATCTTGAGCACTTCAGATGACAACGGTGTCTGACACCATCCGGCAAAGTACAGTTTATTCTTGATCTCATCCGACAACAGTCTGATGACAACATATGCTATTACGATCGTGATCGCCTTATCATACAGATCTATGATCGTATCCGTCGCGAGCTGTGCCCTGAAGGAACTGATCTTACCGTCCTCATACATATCCCTGATAAACGGGATCGCGAGGCTCTCCTCAGAGAACCCGTACAGGAACCATGTGAGGATCGATCCTACGAAGCCGCCGATAAATGCCAGCGGGAAAATAAGTACTGCATACCCGCGGAAGCGTTTCAGCATCCCTCTTCTGGCAAACCCGGACGAGCAAACGGCTATCAGAACATTCAAAGTCGCATAGAAAAGCGAAGTGGGGTCACTATAACTTTTTGAGAAATTCGTTATCAGTCCGACACAGATACCCGGCAGCGCGCCGCCTAAGATAGAGGCAATAACGGTACCGATAGAATCAAGGAACAGTTTTATATCGAGTTGTTCTGCGATAAACGAGCCAAGTAAATTAACGGCGACCCCGCAAATGATCACCGCAAGGATCGTGAGATACTTAGGCTTACGCCCGGTAACGCCGGTGTTCATCATCTTATTCATAAAATATATTTTATCACATTATCGAGTGAATAAACAGACAAAGAGCCTGATCAGATGTCAGGCTCCATTAAAGAAAAAAGTCAAAACAGCTATCATCAGGAAGCTCAATACGACCATTACGATGACCATCCATACTATGCGGAGGACCTTCGCGATGTTCTTCCACATTATCTTGGCATCTTCCCTGGCCCGCTCGGCCTTTGTCATCTTTTTGCGGTTCTGGTCGACCGGACGATACATAAAGTGGCCGCATTTACTGCATACCGTTCTGTCTCCGTTCTCCAGGCCACATCTTGGACACTTCATACTCTTGCTTCCTTTTCAGATCTCAATCTATTCTATACTATTTATATCGAAAAATCGCTTCTTTTTATCAGCAACCTCTTCAACACTCTTAATATACCCGATCACGTCCTTGATGCTCGGGCATCTCTCGAGCCGACCGCCTTCGAATGTCCTCTTGCTCATCGCACCGGCTCCGAACGAGAGAACATCGCGTCTGTCGCTCATCATCGCCACATTATATCTGCATCCGGTCCCCGGTTTTGCAAATCCGACATTCTCCAGTCCGTGTCCTGTATCTTTCTGCCTGTACATATAGTAAGGATCGTATCCTCTGCCTTCAAGGAGACTGTAAGCCTTCGTGAGCACGGTATCGATATCCCCTCTCGAACCGTTCCTGTCCAGCACATCAGCTTTATCCATAGATGCTCTCCTCTTCTTATAGAGCGTATGGACAGTTAAATTGGCAGGGTCAAGATCCATGACCGCATCGAGCGACTCCAGGAGTCTCTCAGACGGCTCGTATTTGAGCCCGGCGATAAGATCCATATTGATCGTGTCAAATCCCGTTTCGCGCGCCATATGATACGTTCTGACAGTATCAGACGATGTGTGTCGTCTGTTGAGTCTCGCCAGTGTCTCATCTGACATAGTCTGCGGATTAATGCAAAGCCTGTTAACACCTGCTTTGCGCATAGCTGTCAGCTTTCTCTTCGTGATGGTATCCGGTCTTCCTGCTTCTACGGTAAATTCCGTATCAGAGTCCATGGCGATCAGATCCCTGATCTTATAAAGTATCCGTTCCATCGACTCATCATCGAAGACAGTCGGAGTCCCACCGCCCATGTAAACGGCAGATATTTTGGATGTGACGGCCGGTGCCACGAGTGAGATCTCCTTGATGAGTGCCTGCTCATATTCTGCGAGAAGTCCCATATGGTGACTTATATCACTCGAGACAAATGAGCAGTATTCGCAGCGCGAAGGACAAAAAGGAACTCCGATATAGATGCAGAGTGACTCCTCCGGGACGGTATCCAGTATCCGCTGCTCTTCCATATATGTCTTCACGGCCAGTTCCGCCTTATCAGGACGGACCAGGTACATTTGAGCCATCTTCTCTGCCTGTCCGACCTCACCTGCAACAAGGGTAGGCCTGATCCCGGTAAGACATCCCCATGGGAAACTGCGTGACGTAATATCGACGAGTAATCTGTAGAGAGTTCTTTTCACCTCCCGCTTGACGGGTATGTCTCCGGCAACGGCTCTTATCTCTTTATCATCACAAGACGCAATGACACTGTCCCCGTCAACAATACTCATGATCGTCAGATCATCAGCCTCTAAGCAGACTACACGGTTATTTGCCCGGTCTTCACTTATCCCGTCGTAAAAGAGTCTCAAAACATCACTGATACCGTAATAGTTATCGTGTCCCCTAAGTATTACCTCAAGCATCGTCTTCCGTCCTTATGTACTTATGGAAGAAGTCTACATAGAAATTAGTGTGGATATGATAAGTATACGTTCCGCCTTCCTGGCCGTTAGCCTCCAGAAAAGCGTTATTGGCATCTTCCGAGAAACGGCTTATAAGATCAGGGATGAATCCCTCCTCAAGAGAAGCCTCGTAGTCATCCTGTGCCCTCATGTCTCTTCTTACGGCAGCGAATCTGCTGTCGCCAAGATAATCGTAGAATTCCATTCCGAGAGCTTCAGCATATTGAGCGACATCCGAATAAAGATGGATGAATATATAAAAGTATCCGGCATATCTGAAGTCGGGCCTTGTTGACGAGATACAAGACAGGACCGCGATCATGTTGCAGTCATATTCACGTGCATAACCTTTGGCATGGCTGATCTCATGACAGAGTGTTATCGGGAATTCAAGTATATCGAGATAATCTGTATTAACATTCGCTTCGCCGAGCAACACGGAATAAACCCCGGTAATATCGGTATAGCTCCAGAGGTTGCTTAAAGACACGGCCTTGGCTCTGATATAGTTAGGACTCATATCCAGTCCGTAGGTATCGGATACGGCATTAACTGTCCCATTGGCATCGTAAACACATTTCTCGAAGCTCGTATTCATATGAGCTACTCCGAGATAATCCTCACCGAGCTTCGACCTGGCAGACAGCATTCCGGCATAGGCCCAGTTAAGAGTATCAACATAATCCTGATAGTCAGTACACTCCTCGAGATCGAGCTTCTCCTCAACGGACGTCCTGTTGTAGTTGATCCCGTGCATCAGTTGATAAACGGTCATCAGAACGATAGCGACCACGAGAAGCCATGAGACTGTCTT
>DFIB01000153.1 GCA_002371375.1 Mageeibacillus sp. UBA3708
TCGGCGGGCTGTTATTGTTTATCTGTCTTATTGCCTTTATCATCAGATTCCTTGTGAGGCTTGCCGGCAGTGGAGGTGCTGTGAGGTTTGCCGTTAATACGATAAGCACGGTACTGATCATCGCTATACCGTTCACTGCTGTTTATCAGCTGATGCACGGGATCGGCTTCAGGAGGACTCCCGTTGCGGCTATAATGAAGCTCCCCGGCGGCAAATATACCATAGACGATTACAGGCAGGCACTTGACTGGGCATACTACAACATGACTCTGGCCAGGACGAAGCTGGGCGAGGATTATGCCGGCGTAGCTCATGCGGGCGAGAGCTTTGAATCCGTCTGCGAATATGCCAACGGGTTGATCGACTCTTTCTCGGAGAAATACGATATCGGACTGTCGCGGAATTTTGTCAGGGCAAAGCCTGTATCACTCAGCAAATACTGGAGTCTGACACGGATCGTGGGCATGTATGATCCATTCCTCGGAGAAGCCAATGTCAATACCGGGTATATTGATGTAACAAGCTTCCCCGTTACTGTATGTCACGAACTTTGCCATGCCAAAGGTTTTGCATCCGAGACTGACTGCAATATCATCGCCGTCATAGCATGCACAATGTCGAACAGGCAGGAATTCAGATATGCCGGTTATTACTACATTTTCTGGGAGTTGTACGGCATTATAGCTGATTATGTCAAACATAATGGCGGAGAACTGCCGGGATATATGGACAGCAAGGCAATGGCACAGGTCTACCGTGATATGGCGGCTTCCCGTAGCTACTGGAAGAATGTTGATGAAATGTGGCTGTCCGAGCTGATCGCCGAGCTGTCAGAGGATGCTAACGATGCTTTCCTGAAGGCCAACGGAACGGAAGGTGTATCCACTTATCAGATCCCGAGAGACGTCTATCTTGATTACTATATGATCTACGTCAAGCCGCTGGAGAAGAAGGGGTGACCTGCCGTGCTTAAGATTATACTCAAAGGTCATGATAATTATTACGGGGTCGCGGATGTTGTGAGAGCATTCTGGCATCATCCGACCGAAGACCGGGAGGCAGGATGCGTTACATGCGATGAGGCCCCGGATCAAATTCTTATTTCTGAGGCTCTCCCCGGCAGCACGAAATGCTGTTCTCCCGACGGACGCATAAATGTGGAGCTTCCTGCCGTCACATCTCCCTACTCCTGCGGAAGAGAGGTAAAAAGATCTGTATATCAGGCACTTGCCGGATTATCGGGAAGAAAAGCCCCCTGGGGATGCCTTACGGGAATAAGACCAACGCTGATAGCCGGTGAGGAGAAGGACCCTTCACTTCTGGCAGACAGGTATTTTGTAAGACCGGACAAGGCAGAGCTTGCGTGGGAAACGTACAAAAACGAGAAGAGGATACTCGGAGGACTTCCTGAAGAGGATCTCAATATCTATGTCGGGATACCTTTCTGCCCGTCAAGATGTGAATACTGTTCCTTTATCTCTTCAGATATTCATCACCACATGGGGAGACTTAGATCATACCTTGATGCTCTGGAAGGGGAGATAAAGTACTTAGGACCGCTTATCAGGCGCAATATCAGCACACTTTACATAGGTGGCGGGACTCCTACCGTATTTGATGATGATGACTTCGACAGACTCCTGGATATTGTATATGCCAGCATTCCTCTCGGAATATCAACAGAGGTGACCGTTGAGGCGGGAAGACCGGATACGATTACGAGACACAAGCTGGAGTCCATGCGCGTCAGAGGAATCGGCAGGGTATGCATCAATCCGCAGACAATGAATTCGGAGACACTTCAGAAGCTCAACAGAAGACACACCGCAGAGGATACGGTACGGGTCTATGAGATGGCCCGCAAAGCCGGTTTTGAAGTTATCAACATGGATCTGATCGCAGGACTTAAATATGAGAATGCAGAAGACCATATCGAATCTGTCAGACGCCTCATAGAACTTGCTCCCGAGAACATTACTGTCCACACTTTATACAAGAAGAGAAGAGCTCAGATGAGTATGAAGGATGTTATGGGTGATGAGAATGATGATGTTGACCGGGCAGTAAGCATAGGACACAGCCTGCTCCGGGAGGCAGGATATATCCCGTACTATCTGTACAGGCAAAAGGATACCGGGCACGGTCTGGAGAATACGGGATTTGCGAAGCCCGGTACAGAATGTTCCTATAATGTTGCGATGATGACTGATGCCAGGGATGTGTTGTCTTTCGGTGCGGGAGGAATGAGCAAGCGCGTGTTCGACAGACAGGGTGACAAGTACAGGGTGGAGAGGTGTCCCTGTATCAAGGATGTTATCGGCTATATCGATTCGTGGGAGAAGATGGCACAGCGCAAAGCGGATTTTTTTGATATAATTGGCGGAGACCAACATACAGGAGATGTCACAAAGTGAAGTGCCCGAGATGTAAGACGGAGAACGGTACGAGAACGATCTGCAGCAAATGCGGATATTTCATGTATCACCCTGATATTGCCAACAGGCAGAAGATGACGAAGGGTCAGCAGGCTGTGGCTGATACGAAGATCGTCGGCAAGAAGGTCGGCAAAGTACTCAAGTATGTGTGGATGATAATAGTCCTGATAGTCACCAGCTTCTGGCTCGTTGCAGGAATGGTCTTCCTTATGGGTCTTATTACTGACGGATGAGCGCCTCTGCGATCCTGATGTCTTCCGGCGTCGTTATCTTGATGTTGGAATAACTTCCTCTACACAGACATACCTTATATCCAAGAAGCTCTGCCAGAGCAGTGTCGTCCGTGGCAGTTATATTGTTATCTTCCGCATATCTGTACGCCTTCGACAGCACATTGAACCTGAAGCACTGAGGGGTCTGGATCTCCATGAGATGATCCCTGTCAGGCGTGGATTCTACTACAGGAAGACCGTCTTCCGTATCACCTGTTATCTTGATCGTATTCTTGGCGGGGACAGCGGCGGCACAGACGTCGCAACGTGTTAATGCATCGGCACAGGAGTGCAGCGTATCCTGATCAATGAGGCACCTGGCTCCGTCGTGAATGAAAACAATACTACTGTCACCGATACCCAGATCCCTCAAATAGCTTACGCCTCTTCCTACGGATTCCGTCCTCGTGGCGCCTCCTTCGATCACGGCTTCAACACAGGTGATGCCGTACTCCGCAATAAGAGCCCTGATACCGCCGGTAAGTGATCTGCCGGTAACCACTACAGTCCTCATTATATAGTCATTGTAAATGAAATCCTCAAATGCCCTGAGGGTCCTGATGATCACCGGGATACCTGCCAGGTCCATCATTATCTTGGGGACGGATCCGCCCATCCTCTCGCTTCTGCCGGCTGCCGGTATGATAACGTATATAGTCTTCTTTGTCATAACAGCCTCATGCAAAGACGATGTCCGCGGCTTCGTGGATGTTATCCGCATAGATAAATTCCAATCCGGACGCGAGATTCTCTTTGTTCTTGTCTATATCCTTTGCCATAGCACCCGGGAGCAAGACGCTATTTATCCCCAGAGATACGGCTTCCGTAAGTCTCTTGGCAAGTCCCGCCACGGGCCTTATCTCTCCCGACAGCCCGATCTCGCCCAGTATCAGCGTGTTACTCTTCGCCGGGATGTCCCTGACGGATGAGATTATCGCGCATGCCAGTGCAAGGTCAGTCGCCGGGTCAGATATCTTCAGTCCGCTTATTACGTTGACAAAGATATCCTTCGAGGCGAGCCCCATCGGGAAATTCTTCTCGCACACGGCGATTATCATGTTCGTCCGCGCCCTGTCAGGACCGTATGTCATTCTCTGCGGGTTCTGATAGCAGCTGTCGGTAACGAGTGCCTGTATCTCGATGGGGAGAGCCGTGCTTCCTTCGATCGCTGCCGTGAGGACGGATCCTGCCGCATTAAGAGGCCTTCCGGATATGAGCAGGGCAGACGCATTAGGTACAGGCATGAGCCCTGTGCTGCTCATCTCGAGAAAGGATAGTTCCCCGCTCTTGCCGAATCTGTTCTTGAGCACCCGTAAAATCCTGTAACCGCCGGAACTGTCACCCTCAAAATCGAGCACCGTATCGACCATGTGTTCCAGTATCTTCGGACCTGCTATAGATCCTTCCTTTGTTATGTGTCCGACCAGGATGATCGAAATGTTATTAGTCTTCGCAATCCTCACAAGCCCGGCCGTTACTTCGCGCGCCTGTGTGACGCTGCCCGGAGTTCCGGATACCTGCTCCGAATAGAGCGTCTGGATCGAATCAATGATGACAAGCCCCGGATGCTTATCCGCTATCTCTTCTGCTATTGTCTCAAATCTGGTCTGAGCGCAGATCAGGATATCCCGGGTTACGCCGAGCCTGTCTGCCCTCATCTTAATCTGAGCCGGTGATTCCTCGCCTGACACATAGAAAACGTCCGAATCCGGTGAGTCATATCTGTCTGCAAGCTGAAGAAGGAGCGTGGATTTGCCGATGCCCGGTTCTCCTGCAACGAGGGTTACTGAGCCGTCACAGATGCCTCCTCCGAACAATCTGTCGAGTTCGCTGCTCCCGGTACTGTGCCTGTGATATATCTCCTTGCCGCATTCCGACAGCTTCAGCGTAGTGTTGCTTGCCGTCCACGAATAAGAGGATGCCGTGTATACCGGGGACACGCTGCTGCCTGCCTTGCCGGAAACTGCTTTGGACGTGCTGTCTGCGGGTGCTTCGACAAAAGAGCTAAAGCTCCCGCATCCCGGGCATTTGCCCAGCCAGCCTATTGATTCATATCCGCATTCCTTACAGAAAAAGGTGTTGTTCTTCTTAGCCATGATGATAACAACCGTCACTTATTTATTTATGCTAAGTATACCAAATGATTTTGGTGTATAATAGCGGTTGTTCATCAATAAGGGAAGATGACGAGTTTAACAGTAATGGAGGAATTCCGCAAATGAAAAGATTCAGCATAAGGTGCATTGCCTTGCTGCTGTCAGTCCTTATGGTTATGTCCATGACTTCCTGCAGTCTGATAAGGAAGGTATCTGACAGTGACGATGACAGCAGGAATGAGCTTGATGACGATGACGATGATGATGACGAGACTCGTGCTACACGGGGAACTTCTGATACTTCGGCGCAGACTGCGCCCGATCCTACAGTGCCTTCAGGCAGCGACCTGACTTATCCGGACCAGAAGGGTACGCCGCTGTCGCAGATCCATCCTGTAAGGACTCCCGGCAATGTTACCGGGGCAGAAGCGGCCAGGACCGTTAAGGAAGTGGAAGATGAGATGATAAAGAACGGTGTTGAGAGTTATGTCGATACCTCTATCCTTTTTGAGCATCCCGAGAATTACGGGCTCAGCACGGATGAGGTAACGTGGGGGAAGATCGATACCGATAATACGGAGGCTATTGATTTCAATAACAAAATGCTCGATAAGCTCCTGACGGTGGATCCGGATTCCCTGTCCAAAGATGACAGGATCTGCTATGACAAGATGCTGTGGGATGTTGAGGAGAATGTATATGCTCTTCAGTATTCTGCCTTCAATTACTATGAATCCATCCTTAATCCCCTTACGGGACCTCAGTGTGAGATACTTTTTATACTTGACGTAATACCCGTAAACTCCAAAGAGGAAGCAGAGAATTACATCCTTCTGGTCAAGGATGTGGACAGATATTATGATGAGATTTGTAAGTTCGAGGAAGACAGGGTAAAGTACGGATTTGCTTCAGGAGATGAGACTTATAAGCAGATCGCGGAGTCCTTTGACAACCTCGTAAAGGTCAAGGATACATGCTTCCTTTATGATTCATTTGCAAAAAAGCTCGATAAGGTGGCAGGTCTGTCCGATGCTGATAAGAAGGATCTTATCGCGCGGCATGATGATGCAATGAAGAATTCCATGTTCCCTGAATTTGAGGAATGTGCTCAAAGGATGCGTGCCCTGATAGGAAGCGGGGGAGGCGGAACCGGACTTACGGAGTTTGCAGGATCTCAAGAGTATTATTCCTTTTTGTGCAGGAAGCTGTCCAACAGTAATAAGTCAGTCATAGAGCTGAGGAAGAATCTTGACGATACGATCGATTCTGTTGTCACGGCGCTGATCGGAATCCTGAACGATCCCAATTATAACCGTTCCGCATACGCTACACATTCATACAATAAGGGCAGTCTGGATGCCAATCTCGATTTCCTCAAGGAGCAGGTAAAGGCTGACTTCCCGGATCTGCACGATCATTCTTACCAGGTGATCAATGTGCCCAAGGAACTCCAGGATAATTTCAGTCCCGCTGCTTACCTGGGCTACCATCTCGATAACTATAATTCCAACCAGATCATAGTCAACGAGAAAGACTCCGGCCGTGATTTCGGTGTTACATGCTCTCATGAAGGATATCCCGGTCACATGTTCCAGTCCGTCTATACCAGGAGCAAAACATCACACCCCTACATGTATATTTTTGACTCGATCGGATATGCCGAAGGATGGGCAACGTACGTTGAGAATTACTCCATGAAATACTTCGACAGCGACGAGAGAGTAAGGACGATGGTCAAGATAAACGATGAATTGAACATCCTTTTGATGGCAAGATGTGATATCGGTATCCATACTCAGGGATGGAGTGCCCAGGACTGCGCAGACTACTTCACCAAAGCGTATTTCGGGAGGATCATGCCCAATTATAAGGCCGGAGCTGCCGATATGAAGGATCTTTACGACCTTCTTGTCTCCGATCCCGGATATGCAGTCAAATACGGATGCGGTTTTGTCAATACGGGGCTCGTAATACAGGCTGCACATGATCAGTTCCCGAATGCAACGGACAAAGAGATCCATACGGCATATCTTAATGCACTGCCCGGGACTTTTGAACAGATCAGAAATAATATGTTCAGTGAGCTTCAGGGCTGATATCGTGAGTTTTGAAGGGTGGAAAAGAGGGTGTTCCGGATGCCGGGACACCCTTTCAATGTAACAACTGTGTTAAAAAAAGGAAAAAAAACTTGTCATAAAAAACCTTGTGATATAATTATCCTGAATAAATATATGGAGGATTGGTAAATGGCCACTCTAACTCGTCTTGCAAGTACGCTGACGGCAAAGTTCTCGCCGTCCCAGACACTTACAGATGCTTTTTATATCGACGGAAGACTCTGCGGCAAGCGTGAGACACGTCAGGCTGATATCACAATTGAGAAAGAAGAGAGAGGATACTTTTTCTCGGTTTTCACTCATCCAACGATCGAGGGATTTGAGCCGGGTATGCTTCCTCCTTTTGAACCGCAGTTCAGATCACTCTGCAATGATGTTAAGTTCGGACACAAGGAGATAGACTCGCTCATTGAGAAATTCCTGTCCACTGCTGTTGATGTGACGGGCAAGATGAGACTGTCCGACAATGAGATGAGAAGCCCTTATTTCTCAGGCATCATCGTAAAGGATGCCGAAGCATTCGCGGTTACGATCGGCAACGGCCTTGCATTTCTCTACAGAGACGATACTTTGTTCCCGCTGACTGATGCCGGCATCCCGATGGAAGCGATTGATGCCTTCGACAACAGAGTCGGCGATTTCATGTATTACTGTGCATCCAAGACTGCAAATGCTCTGTGGTCGAATTACTTTACACTGTCACCTGATGACTGCATCATCCTCTGCAACAAGGCCGTGTATGATGCTCTCGG
Organism: Mageeibacillus sp. UBA3708; assembly: GCA_002371375.1. Lineage (GTDB taxonomy): Bacteria > Bacillota > Clostridia > Saccharofermentanales > Saccharofermentanaceae > Saccharofermentans. The sequence continues at coordinate 7,673 of DFIB01000153.1, forward strand.
TCAGAGGGAGCTCCTTAGGATACTGAATGAGGCAGAGGATCAGTGTGATGCCGCAGGCGTAGTTATCACCCAGGCTTCGGCGAGAATGCCCAATGTTCCTATGCAGTTCTCCATATCTTTCGTTGAGAACGTGACCAATACGGATAAGCGTGGAATATTCGGATTCAAGAAGAAGTCCAGAGAAGATGACGAAGAAGAGAATAATGTCGAATCAGTCGTTGAAGGCGGAGTTGTGGGCGCAGCTGCAGAGGCAGTCAGCGATGCGGGCTTCGTATCTTTGAACAAAGCCGAATCAGCAGGCGAATTCATAACTAAGGAGGCGGCAGGGGCTTCAGGCGGACTTCTCTTCGGAACAGCTTCGGCAGATACTGTCAACCCTCCCCTCGTTAACCAGCCGGCATCCGGTGATAACGGTATCGAAGTAAGCAGTGAGATCAAGCTTCCCGACGATAAGATAGAATTCCTTGACGGCTCCGTATCGGAGAAGCCCGAGGAGGTTACGGTAACTCCGGAACAGCTGTTCAAGACAGCACTTGACAATACCAAGGACCAGCCCAAAGAGGAGGTGAAGACAGCTCCCATGGAAGAATCTGAAACAAAGATGGAGACAATCTCGGTATCGGCATTTACGCCGGAGACATCAACTGACGATGAGCCGACAAAACCCATAGCGAATCTTGATGCATCTGTCTTCAGCGGCCTTAAGGAAGGCGGGATCCTTGCGCAGGCGATCAAGAGTTCGACAGAGAGTACCTCTGCAGAGGTAAAGGAGGCAGCTCCCGAGATCCTTGAAGAGATCAAGATCGAGGAGACTCCCGTTGAGATCAAGGAGGAGACAATGCCTCCCGAGGTCATTAATAAGCCCGAGGAGATCGTTTTTGAAGCTGAGGCTGAAGATGAGGGCAACAAGTTCTTCGATGTTCCGACAGAAGAGAGCTTCAATCCATACAGTGCAGGTGATCCGGATGAGATGAAGAATGCGGCACCGCTCGTTTTTGGTGACGACGGATCGGCTGCTCAGGAAGCTCCTGTAGAGACAGAAGTTAACGAGGAGGTATCTGAGATACCTGTTCCCGAGTTTGAGATAGACAGCCCCAAGCCGGAGATTACCGAGGAAGATAAGCTCAACGTGGATTTCCCTGAGACTGTTAAGGAAGAGCCTGCTGTTACTGAGGAAGTCAAGGAAGAATTCAAGCTTCCGTTTGCAAACGATGTTGAGACTGTAGGTAATCCCGAACCCGTAGAGGCAGTTCCCGCAATGCCAGAGTATGATGCCAATGTATTTGATACTCCGGTAAATGCGATCAATTCAGAAGAGCCTATCACGGCTGATACTCCCGATACTTACGCTTACGGCGAATACGAGGAGCCCGCAGCGGCTGCTCCCGCAGGCGGTGACATCTTCACTGCAGGTGCTGTTGCACCACAGGAGGAACCCCCTTATCAGCCTTTTGGCGGGGAGGTATTCGCTGCAGAGGATCAGGCAAGATACAAAGTCAACGATGTACAGCAGGTTCAGTCGGATGCATATGCATATGATCCTGCCGTGGAAGCTGCGACACAGCCTGTATCATCGTCCTCCTCATCTGCCGGATCTGCGGATGACGCATGGATCATGGACCTTCTCGGTGTAGATGATGATTATACGAGAGACGAGATACCCGATGCAGGTAATTTTGTTGCAGGCGGAGCATCACAGTCTCCGAACAACAGCCGCGGCGATTCCTACAATTCAGGTTCTGCAGGTCCTAATGGCGGAAGACCCCTGCAGAGGAGACCTTCAGGCGGACATCCTTCAGGCAGCGGCAGAGGCAATGGCAGAGGTAACGGCGGCAACAAGCGCAACTTCCATCTGAACCGTAACGGATATATCTTCATAGCATTTGTTGTATTGCTCCTTATCTGCCTTATCATTATGATCTCGCTGATACTGAAGTCATGCAACAACAAGAAGTCGAGTGAATCTTCTGCTTCATCCTCTAACGGTGATGCAGTGATCATCAATCCTACAGGTGATACTTCAGACGCATCCGGTAATACTCAGAATACAGACAGCACAGAGCCCGGCACGTCTGACCCATCCGCAACAGAGACAACGGCAAGTCAGGATCCCAGCGCACCTATCGCAACCTTCCAGTTCTCCGATTACGTCGGTTTCAGAACATGGTGGGATCTCTTCAATTATGTGTATAATATCCAGTTGTCGGATTTTAATGATTCCAGGATCAAGATAATCAAGGATTACAACAGACTGCCGGAAGATTATACGCCGGGTTCCGGTGATATCATCCTCCTGCCTCCTCAGGGAGTGATTGACGGTTCTATACCGGTAACATTCATCCCCGGCGAGACTCAGGCTACAGGCGGTGAGTCTCAGCAGACACAACAGTCGCAGCAGACACAGCAGGACAGTACGGCTAACGGTACGATCAGGACGAACTGATAGCTTAAGAGATTTGTAAAGACCGGGAGGATGCCTCATGACAGTGAGGCATCCTCTTATTATTTGTTACTGACGTGATTTGGTGTATAATATACCGCGATAATGGCAGAGGGACTGGTTAATGAAGGTTAAGTACAGGAATTCATACAATTGCATTATTGCTTTCATGCTGACTTTTGCGTTGCTCCTTACGGCGTGTGCCGTAAACGGTCTGGCACCTTTTGGCGGTAAGACCTGGGGGAGCAGTGAAGAGTACGATATTATTGCATATATCAAGGCGGTGCTGGAAGGAAGACAGAAGGTCTTCTATTCATTCTCAGGCAGTGCAGGCAGCGGTGTGTTCTACAGGATAAGCGAGATGCTCTTCTCACCGTTCAACCTGATAATGGCGCTGTCACAATCCTCTGACTTCAATTCATTATATGACATCTTTATGGTGATAAGGATATCTCTGGCATCTGCTGCATTTGCCGCATATGTTAACTTCAGGTATTTTGGCATTGAGGCACAGAAGAAGGACAAGCAGTACCTCAGGCATATATCATGTGTAGCTGTATCGGTGCTTTATGCCGTATCATCCGCTGTTCTGACCGGGGGATCTGTTACTGTTACCGGTCTTATCTTCCTGCCGCTGATCCTACTCGGAGTCTATAAGATCACGACAGATAAAGGGGCACAGATGTTCCTCATACCGCTTCTGCTGAATCTGATCATCAACTGGTATACAGGCATTGCCAATGCTGCAGTTGCGGTGATCTGGCTGATATTTGAGATTGCTTTCGGAATTGCGGGAAGCGAAGGATTTGTCAAGCATGGAGACATCAAAGCGATACTTTCCAGAGTGGCAAGATTTATTATATCGCTGGGACTTGCCCTCAGTACCGGCGCATTTGTATGGTATACCACATATAAGCTGCTGCCTGCTGCGGCAGTGCCAAGCACACAGACCGTAACATCAGACATTCCGGGGGTCGGTGTGATCATACTGGGACTTCTGTCGCTCCTTGTCTATATCTGCCTGACCAATAGCAACTTCAGGATGAAGATAGTGCTTTTTGTCTTCACGGGTGCGCTGACGGCATTGGTGCTGATCCCTGACGTGTCATCATTTCTGGCGGGATCAGGCAGACTGGATGCAGGAATAAGACAGCTTAAGTACATTCCGTCTTTCCTTATGGCTTTTCTGTTCTGTCAGATGTTCCTGTCCGGGAATAATTACAACAAGCGGCCGTATGTTCTTGAGACAGCATCATCTCTTGCAGGCATCCTGCTGATAGTCCAGCTTGTCACAGGCGTATTTGTTCCGATGAACAGGACATTTGCAGATGAGGCAGTATCATATGACTATGATCATCAGGCCGTCGTTGAGAAGATGATGATAAATGCCGTAAAGGAGCTGGATAAGGGCACTTACAGGATAGGCTTTGTCAGTGAAGATCTTAAGGAGGTGACACTTCTGTCATCATCTGATGATTATATTTATTTCGATGAGCCCTCGGATCGGGTCGATCAGGCAGGCGACATTATTGCGTCACTTTATCCCTACGGTGTAAGGTATCTCATCTCGAAAGCGGATCTTACCGGCATTACGGGAGGCGGTGAGCCTCTTGGCGAGTATGACGGAATGAGGGTATATTATAATCCTTACAGCCCGCCTCTTGCGTTCATCTATGACGGATCTTATTTCGATGCGAAGTTCAGGGAGAGCGATGCCGGACAGAGGATACTCATCGCAAATTCGGCGCGTGAGCACATTCCTTCAGGGCTTAATGTCAAGGCTGATGATATCAAATTCTCATCCTTGCCGTCACAGGCCGGAATGAGATTATTCATCTCGGTTCCCGTGGATCCCAATATGACGTTAACGCTTAACGGCATAAAGATATCGCCTGCCTTCTATTCGGGTAAGTTCTATTCGGTCGACCTTCAGGAGGGTCAGAATACCGTAACGATGGAGTATCAGCCGGAATTCTGGGATATGGTGGTATTGATATCCTTCGTGTCTCTCCTGCTTCTTGTGTTATTCATATTTATTGAGAATTTCTATGATATGCACTACCCTCATTGATAAAAGGGTAGTATAATTCTTAATCGACATTATTTGCAGACGAGGAGATATTAGGATGAAAGAACTCTCAGCACTCATGGGTTACAGAGAATCGATCAAGGTGCTCGATGCAACTTTGAGAGATGGCGGTCTTTGCAATGACTTCTTCTTCAAGGATGAATTTGTAAAGGCTCTTTATATGGCCAATCTTCGCGCTGGCGTTGATTATATGGAAGTGGGCTATCGTGCTGACAAGACCATGTTCGATCCCGATAAGTTCGGAAGATGGAAGTTCTCAAGCGATGATGATATCCTCTCAGTCATAGGAGATAACAAGGATACGGGTCTTAAGCTGTCCATAATGGCTGATGTCGGAAGATGCAATTACAAAGAAGACATCAGGCCGAGAGCAGAGAGCCCTCTTGATCTCATAAGAGTTGCCACATATGTCCACACTATCCCCGAGTGCTGTGCCATGATCGACGATGCCAAGAAGAAGGGATATGAAGTAAGCTGTAACATCATGGCCATCTCCAATGCCGGCGAGAAGGATATCCGTTGTGCGCTTGACATGATCTTCAGGACTGATGTTGACTGTGTATACATTGTTGACAGCTTCGGTTCGCTCTACCCTGAGCAGATACAGAGGATAGCATCCATCTACACCGAATATGCAACAAAGTTCGGCAAGAATGTAGGTATTCATGCCCACAATAACCAGCAAATGGCCTTCGCCAACACTATTGAAGCCGTAGGGGACGGTGTTGACTGGATCGACGCTACTTACCTGGGCATGGGAAGAGGCGCCGGCAACTGTTCGATGGAGAATGTGATAGGCTTCCTCAGGAATCCCAAGTATAATCTCTATCCCGTCATCAAGTTCATTGAAGAGTATATGGAGCCTTTGAAGGCTGAAGGCGTTAAGTGGGGTTACGATATTCAGTATCTCCTGTCAGGCCTGTTCAATCAGCACCCGAGAGATGCGATCAGGTATACTAACGAGAACAGAACTGATCTTACTAATTTCTACAAAGAGATAACGGCTCAGGATATCTGAGACGGTGGTGTAAAAACCTGCCTTTAGATGTATAATTACTCTGTATAATTGTGTTCAAAAGGAGCGGAGTGAAGATGCAATCTGAAGAGAAGCGCACCAGCAGCAGGATAATACTCCCCAAATGGCTGACGGACAAATCCGTTTTTCAGCAGAATGTCGCTTTTGAGATATCGGGCACGGCACCGGCGATGGCGACTGTAACTTTCGAGATAGTCAAGTATCCGACTGACGGAAGAAGGATCTCCAAGCTCGATACCGATTACGGTATCATTCTAAGCCGCGAGACCACATCCGGTCAGAAGGGTGAATTCAAGTTTACGGTGCCGGCGTATAAAGCATCGGCTGATGCATACACATTTATATTTAAGTGCATGTCGGAAGAACTGCAGATCACCGATGTAAGATGCGGTGATGTCTGGGTGTTCCTCGGTTCGGAGTTCCTGTCAGTTCCGATGAAGGATGCAAATGCTCCTTCTGCTCCTCTTAAGAGGCATGTAATGAGTTATCTGAGGTTCTATCTGCCTTCCTGCGGTGACAGGAAGGAATCCGGGTGGATCAAGATCACCGATACGAAGGCTTTGTCCGATGTGTCGTCCACTGCGTTCTCATTTGCATATTCACTGTCCAACCAGATCTCGTATCCCGTGGCTGTCATTGATCTCGCTCAGGCTGATTCCACCATTGTAAACTGGATATCATCCGAGACGGCGGATTCGATGGTGGCTGTGAAGGATTATCTGGAGAGCATCGGTCTTTATCTCGATGAAGAGAGATATCAGAAGCTCATGGATATCGATAAGAGACAGAGCGACGAGGAACAGCTTGAGGAAGATATCAAGGAGGGCAAGGAGCTTCTTGACTTCGACCTTACCAAAGACAAAGAACTCAAGGAGCTCAAAGGCGAAGTAAGTGACGAGGAGGTCATCAAGGAAGTATCTTCACTTGATTTCCCTTCCACCGATGACAGCGCGCTCAAGAGCGCCAAGGAGGGTGAGACGGCTCTCCGTGCAAGCGCCGCCAAGATGCTTGATTTTGATATGCTGCCGAAGGTAAAGCTCGAATCTGAGAAGAAGAATAAGGAAGATGAGGAAGACAAATACATCAGTCCGGATCTCCGTATGAGCCTTCTCTATAACAACCTGCTCGAACCTCTCAAGGGCGTGGCTGTCAGAGGGTTCTGCTTCTCGCCCAACCGCAAGGAGCTTCAGTTCGACAGATATGACCTGCTGCTCATGGGTCTCATGACATCATTGGCATTCACATTCGAACCGTCAGTGGTCTATGATGATTCGCTGATGCCTTCGATAATATTCGTAGCAATGCATCCGGATAATCTGGATTTTGATGAGCCTTATGCCGTCCTCGAGTTCAATGAGGTAATACAGGCATTCATGAATAAGCTCGACATGAAGTCGGGGCTTATATCTCCCCATGATCTGCTGCTGCCCGATAAGACAGTCAGCTTTACGATCGGACAGAGAATGGCCGTGGCGGCACTGGGAACACATTTCACGCCGAAGCTCCCGACATCATGTCCACAGCTGACAGGCGTTGAGAAGACGGGCAATAAGCTGATCCTCAAATTCGACAACCTTGCCGACGGCTTAAGGCTTGCCGACGGTACGGGTGAGCTTCTCGGTTTTGCAGTCTGCGGCCCGGACAGGGTATTCTACCCGGCGAGTGCGAGGATACTCCACGGAGTGCGCGTAATGGTATGGGCAGATGAGATCGAAGATCCCGTCAGCGTAACATACGGATTCAGTCCGATACCTCACGAAGCCACATTCCGCAATCTGTCCGATCTTCCCGTATTGCCTTTCCGGTTCGATAAGAGGGCTGCTTATTACTGCCCCGATATTTCTTTCGCGACATGTGATAAGTTGCAGTTCATAGGTAAGAAAGACAAAGATTCGCCTTTCGAGATGCTCGATATATTCAGGACTTATAAGGGCAACGGTGTCATTACTTCCGAGCCGATGAATAAGACCAAGGGAGCGGCATCTCTTCACATCAGATATGAGACAGACAAGTCTCTCTACGGATTTGAGCCTGTTCTGAGCTACGCGTCACTCTTTGCCCCCATCGAGATAAGGGGCAGGAAGAAGCTCCTGGTTGATGTGTTCAATCCTGAGCAGAGAAGGAAGAGACTTTCTATCGAGAATTTCGGAGAATGTGATATAAGACAGGAACTTACATGGCAGACTCTGACCTTTGAATATGAGGGAGAGGGTCATATATCTCTGAAGAGTATGCAGTTCCGGATAACTGACCCGGAGCGTGCCGGCGAGATCTATATCGATAATATCAGGTTCGTCTGATAAGCATACCGGAGGTCATCAGAGGTTAATATGTTCAACGATCTTTTGCCTGCGATAGAGAATGGTATCCTGGATTCATCAGGGTCAGTGCCTGTTGTTTTTGAAGGCATCGAGCACGTGCTCGAGAAGTCGACTCCTGTCTCTGAATCGAGTAAGCATGATACACATGAACTCCTCTATCTGAGAAGCGGTGAGATCGAGTTCCGCATCGAAGGCAAGTTCTTTACGCTGCGCAAGGGTGATACCGTCATAATAAGACCTCATATGGAGCATGCTCTCAAGGTGACATCCAAGCAGGCGGACATGCTGATACTTTACTTCGGTTTTCTGCCTGATGCGGATGCGGTCGCCGAGATGGCAAGTGAGAATGATAAGAATACAAAAATGCCTGATGACGTGAAGAAGACCGGACCGAGTATCAGGCTTCCCAAGCTCGCACAGACATCTCTGGAGAGCTTCATGCAGTTTGCCACAGAGGGTGAGGAGAGCATGTCCAAAGACCCGTTCTTTACCGTATCCGGCAATTATAAGCGTGATGTCGCATCAGTTGCCGAGATGATAATAGATGAGAAGTCCGATGACAGACAGTCCAAAGACCTGATGCTCCAGCTTCTTACGGTGGAACTGATGATCATTCTGTCCAGGACGATGAGGAGTGAGTGGGAGGAATCCCTCAGAGTGAGGAACGGCAAGGCCAAGGAACTCGTTCTGATCGCCAAGAATTACATGGATTCGGACTATGACAGAGGCATCACGGTGAATGATGCCGCATCATACGTATTCCTGAGTCAGGGATATTTCACGAGAGCATTCAAGGATGAGATAGGCGTAAGTCCGATGAACTATCTGATGAATGTCAGGATCAATAAGGCGTGCGATCTTCTGGGCAATGAGGACATCAAGGTGTCGGCCATAGCGACATCGGTCGGATTCGCCAGCGCACAGAGGTTCAATGTCGCTTTCAAGAAATACAAGGGGGTAACCCCGATGGAATACCGCAAGAGTATAAAAAGAACCGGAAGGAGCAGAAGTAAGAACTGATGTACGATTATATGAATGACGATCAGCTCCCGGTCGAGAGCAGACAGAATATGGATCTGCCGAAGATCGAGGACGCCGTAAGAATGATACTTGAAGCGATCGGTGAAGATACTTCAAGGGAAGGTCTTCAGGAGACGCCCAAGCGCGTGGCAAGGATGTACGCCGAGATATTCTCGGGACTTCACAGGGACGTTAAGGAGGATGTCAAAGTCTTCAATGAACCGGGCAACGACGAGATGATACTGATAGGTGACATTCCTTTCTATTCCATGTGTGAGCATCATCTCCTTCCTTTCCATGGCAAGGCGCATGTTGTGTATATCCCGAGAGAAGGCAAGATCCTCGGCCTGTCCAAGGTTGCCAGGATCGTCGATACCTTATCGCGTAAACCCCAGGTTCAGGAGAGGCTTACTTCGGAGATCGCAGACAAGATCATTGAAGCCGTTGATGCCAGGTCAGTTTGCGTCGTCATCGAGGCCGAGCACCTGTGCATGACGATGAGAGGCATACGCAAGCCCGGATCCAAGACGGTAACGTCCGCGATGCGTGGCGGATGCAGAACAGACGCGAGGACGCGCAACGAAGCGCTGGCGCTTATCAACAGACAGAGAACCGGTACCTGATGAACGACATTTACGACAGAAGAGCTACACACAGGACTCTCATCATGGGGATACTTAACTGTACTCCTGATTCCTTCTCGGACGGAGGAATGTTCTTTGAACATGACAAAGCTGTAGATCACGCTCTGCAGATGATCGCTGACGGGGCAGATATAATCGATATCGGAGGGGAATCCACAAGACCCGGGTTTACACCTGTTGATGAGGAGGATGAGATAAGGAGAGTCATCCCTGTCTTTGAGGCGCTGAAGAATAAGAATGTCATACTGTCGTCCGATACGACCAAGCCCAAAGTGGCGGCAGCGGCAGCACAAGCCGGATGCAGCATCATCAACGATATAAGCGGAGATCTCAGAGTATCAGGCCTGGCGGATGTTGCCGCGGAATACGATGCTCACCTCGTGGTGATGTTCAACTGCCGCGTCAACGGGGCTTGCACGGGCGATATATACGACAGGATGAAGAAGGAATTGACTGCAAATATCGATTACGCGCTGTCACGCGGAGTGAGCAGGGACCGTATCATCATCGACCCCGGAATCGGATTCGGTACGACAAGACAGCAGGATCTGGACATAACAAAGGAGCTCCACAGGATCACAGGCGGAAGGTACCCCGTACTCTACGCCGCCTCGAGGAAAAGGATAGTAGGAGAACTGACAGGATGCGGTGATGATACCTTAGCAAGGGACTGCGGTTCCGATGCGCTGGCTTTGTATGCCGTATCACAGGGGGCGTCTGTAATAAGAAGTCACAGGATAAAGGAGCTGAAGGCCGGAATTGCGGTATTTGACAGGATCTGTGAGGATGTATGAATGGATACAATAAGACTTAAGAACATGGAATTCTTCGGGCATACGGGATGTTTTCCGGAAGAGAAGGCGAAAGGACAGACGTTCGTTGTGTCATGCGAGATATGCTTTGAGAACATAAGAGGCAAGGTGACGGATGACCTCAATGATACATGCGATTATTCTGTGATCTACGGCAGGATCAGGGATATAGTTGAGTCTGACCGCGGCAATCTGATCGAACATCTGGCGTATGTGATTGCCGGAGAGGTGCTCTATCTGGCACACGGGGCTTTGAGCGTATCGGTAACGGTAAGTAAGCCGGAATGTCCGATCGAAGGGAAGTTTGAGACGATGGAGGTGACGGTGACCCGTGACAGGCAATGACAAGAACGAGGTCCTTCTGAGCATCGGAAGTAATATGGGCGACCGCAAAGCTAATATCGAACAGGCAATAAGGCTCATTGCCAGGATGCCGGGTGTTTGCAATGTAAGGCTCTCGGGGCTGTATGAGACGGAACCTGTCGGGTATGAGGATCAGGACTATTTCTATAACGTATGCATTCTTATAGACACAACGCTAGGTCCGATGGAACTGCTTCACGGCACTCAAGGTATAGAGAATGAGCTTCACCGGGTCAGGGATATAAGATGGGGCCCGAGGACGATAGATATCGATATCATCTTCTACGGAGACAGGAGTATCGATACGGAGGAACTGACTGTTCCGCATCCCAGATACAAGGAGAGAGCGTTCGTATTGATTCCGATGAAGGACCTTATAAAGTGCGATGCGGACATACCGGATGATAAGAGTGTCAGGAAGATATCATGGGAGTTTGAAGTTTAGTACGGGATTATTTATAATAAGTATTCAAGCCTTTAAGATACGGAGGTCAAAATGGCGGAGAACGTAAGCAATAACAACAATAACGCAGGCGGCGGTGCTAAGAAGAACGGCAACAGGAACGGTTATCGCGGCAAGAGGCGCAACTATAACGGCAATCGTAATAACAACGGCGGTAACGGCAATAATTACGATAAGAACCGCAAGAAGAACGAGAATAAGAACGACAATAAGAGCGATAATAAGAATTACGACGGGGAACAGTCATCTGCTGCCCCCAGGAACAAGAAGTTTAACAATAATAACAATAATAACAACAATAACAATAACGGCGGCAATCAGCAGTCTTCCAGGAAATTCAAGAATGACAAGAGACAGCCGAGGAAGAACAATAACGGCAATTCCTCATTCTCTGTCAATCAGAAGGCTGTGAAGGCGGAAGAGACGCTGGAAGACATCAGAAGCGACAATGCACGTATCACCAAGGAAATATATCTTGATATTGCCGATATCAAGAATATCAAGATAGGATGACCATGAGTAGAGGACTGTTCATCACTTTCGAGGGGATAGACGGGTGCGGGAAGAGCACCCAGATAAAGCTTCTGTCCGATCATCTCGGCAGCACCGGCCATGAGGTCGTACTCCTCAGAGAGCCGGGCGGAACAGTTGTCGGCGAGAAGATCAGAAGTGTCCTGCTGGACAAGAAGAACGACGGGATGGATCCCGTGTGCGAATTATTATTGTTCGAAGCGGCAAGGGCACAGATAGTGAGAGAACTGATAATGCCTGCACTGGATGACGGGAAGATCGTCATATGTGACAGGTTCTTTGATTCAACATATGCTTATCAGGGATATGCAAGGGAGCTTGGCGCCGAGATGGTCAAGGCACTTAATCTTACGGCCACGTCAGGTCTTGAACCGGACATTACTTTCCTCCTTGACATAGATCCTGATGAGGCACTCAAGAGGCGCGGGATCAGGGGAGACGGTGATGACCGTATGGAGGCCCTGGGAACAGGATTCCAGCAAAAGGTCAGGCAGGGATATCTTGAACTGGCCGCCTCTTTTGACAGAGTGTTCAAGGTCAATGCATCAGGAACGCGTGAGGAGATCTTCAGCGCAATAAGAGATAAGACAGAATCTGTATTGAGAGAACGGAGTTAATATAAACAGGTGGGATTTGACAGGATAATCGGTCAGGATACACTCAAGGCAAGGATGGCGTCGGAGGTAATGTCCAAAAGAGGCAATACCTACATCGTGTCAGGCCCGGAAGGCAGCGGCAAGACACTGATCGCCGGAGAACTGGCGCGGGGATTCCTGTGCCGGGAGCCGGGCAGGAACGGGGCATGCGGTAAATGCAGGAGCTGCGTCTACTCGGAGAATAATACGAATCCCGATCTCGTCAGGGTTGAGCCCGAGAAGGAAGGCTCCGTGATTTCAGTCGAGAGGATAAGAGATCTTGTCGTCGGAGATTACGAGACGGCGCCCAGGTTCTCCCCGAACAAAGTCTACCTGATCAACGGTAATTATCTCGGCAAGGAATCGCAGAATGCGCTTCTTAAATCGATAGAGGAGCCGCCGGAGGATGTCGTATTCATATTCGAGGTAACTAATACCGATACATTGCTCCCGACGATCAAATCGCGTGCGGCGGAATATAAGATCAGACGCTACGGCAATGAAGAGGTTAAGCAGATCCTTAAGTCCGCAGGTAAGGACATAGACGATGCGGCGATCGACGTGATGGCTGACTTTGCCGACGGGATACCGGGAAGAGCGTTAAAGCTCGCCGATGACGAGACTTTCGCCAATCTTAAGGCCGATATCATGGATCTTATCCTGGATATGCCGGGGTCGGGAATCACCGGGACACTGAAGAGAGCAGATGAGATCTTCGGCGAGTACAAGGACAGGTATATTGAACCGGTGATACTGATGATATGGCTTCTCGGGGATCTGATGAGGCTTGTCTCGGATATAGATTGTGAGTCGATAAGATTTGAAGGAGACCGCGCCAGGCTGGAACGCTTTGTCGTGGTCAACAGCGGGATTACACAGAAGGAATTGGGCAGGGCTCTTGAATATATAGGAGGGTTTGTGTCCGACAGGAAAGTGAATGTTAATTACGACGGTACTGTCGCCGTAATGATGCTTAAGATACATAAGGAGTTCAACAAATGACAAAGGTGGTTAACTGCAGGTTCAGAGAAG
>DFIB01000201.1 GCA_002371375.1 Mageeibacillus sp. UBA3708
GTAAGGCGTACGATTTGACGCTTACTCCGATTCTGAGATAATGCCCTTAAGTACCATCCTGTCTGATATGTATATTGACAACCGTTCCATATCCGTCCTCCTTTAACCGGGATTATATCGGCCGGAACATTTAATTCAACAGCTTCGGGACAATTCTGGGATAGTTGCGGTTTTTTCTGGGATAGTTGCGGGTTTTTGGTGTTCTAAGGGCAATGTTACTGCAATAATGACGTTGTTTCTGACATTAATTATTGTGTTCTCTTATATAAACACCCTGCAGGTAATAAGACACTGCCTCATCTTATTATGCCTATCCGTAGTTCTCCTTGAGATAGACCTGATACCGCGAATTGATTATTTCCGCTACACGTTCAATTTCTTGCCCGTCCTCGTTCATGGAACATGCCTCAATTGATTTTTGACAAATTTCACTAAGCAACATATGTGTTTTTGACAGCAACATGGTATTCTTCTGTTAAAATACTGTCAGGAGTGTATTTATGGAGCTGAAAAGGAAGTGCGAAAAGGACATCAGATCCTGGTACAAAAACAGCACAAAGGCTTTGCTCGTCAAAGGCGCGCGTCAGGTTGGCAAGACTCATCTGATCAGGCGTGTTCTCAAAGAGGAAGGCTGTGATGTCTTAGAGGTGAATCTTATCGAGACTCCGGAGGCAATCAGTATTCTTCAGCAAGCCGGAACTGTAGAAGAACTGATGATCGGCCTTTCTGCCATAAGCGGTCAGAGACTCCAAAAGGGAAAAACAGTAATCTTTATTGACGAGATCCAAAAATATAAGGAAATGGTTACCAAGATCAAATTTCTTGTTGATGATGGAAGCTTCAGATATGTTCTCAGCGGATCGCTGCTGGGAGTTGAACTGACAAATATCGAATCCGCTCCTGTCGGCTATTTGTCGACGATAGAAATGTTTCCGCTTGATTTTGAGGAGTTCCTGCAGATTACTGACATCAGTGATGAGGTGATTGACAGTCTTAGGAGATCATTTGCGACGCGAAGTCCTGTACTGGATGCCGTGAATGATAAGATGCTGAGTATGTTCAGACGTTATCTTATTGTCGGTGGAATGCCTGAAGCAGTAAGCGTTTTTTCAGATACGAAGAACGTGAAAGACGTCATTACAACACATCAAGACATAAGGGATTTATACAAACTGGATTTTACTCAATATGAGACAGATGATAAAAAACTGATGATAACAAGTGCATATGACCTGATCCCATCAGAACTTCTGAAACAGAATAAACGATTCATAGTGACAGACCTTAAAAGCGGGCTTCACTTTGATCGTGTAACCTATCTTCCGATTTATATGATCATGTTCATCAATAAAGGCTTAGAGGACTACTATTTGATCTAATGCAGAATCGTGCTTTGCCGGGTATGGAGTGCCCCGGAAGAGACTAAGACTTACCTCAACAGCGGCTTACTTCACATATTAATGCCTGACCGTAACAGTTACTGTTGTGCGCTGCTTTAACCCGCCTTTGCAGGCGAGAGGATATCCATGAAGATGTCCGTATCAGTCCGCTGGTATTCGGTGAACCCGCACTTCTCATAGAGACGGATCGCCCGGCTGTTATCGATATATACTTCGAGGTACACGCGGTCGACAGGAAGATCATTCCAGCAGTGATCAAGCAGGCTCTTTATTGCCTCTTTGCCAAAGCCTGAATTCTGCTTTGCATACGTTATGACAATGCCGAATTCAGCCTCGCCGTCCTTGATATTCATAAATCCCGCATTGCCAATGAACTCACCGGTCGCTTTCTCGATCATGGAGTAAGTGTGAGGGTGCAAAATCTTCTGATTCCTGATGAACTCGAGTTCCTCTTCCATCGTTAAGGGAGTTCCTCTCTCGCCGATGAATCTGGCGACATGCTCTATGTCGTTGACCATCATAAGATAGTCATCCACAAGTTCTTCCGTGAACTTAACGAAACGAATGTTAGCCGATTCAAAAACTGTCTGCATGGGCACATTATATCATAGCTTAAGTACCACCAACTCGCATTTGAACACCGCCGATTATAATTATCGCAAGCAAACAAATAATCCTGACTGCTTGCCTCCTTGTTATTGTATTTATCAGGTTGTACACTACCTGTACTACAATACCTCTGACGAATATTGCAGTTTTTCTGGGATAGTTGCGGGTTTTTAGTGTTCTAAGGGCAATGTTACAACAATATGGAAAAGGTTATTCGTTGTGCTCCTTCTTAATCCGATACGAAAAGCTATCATATACAGTAGTACAAACAAAAGGAAATTCACCGGAAGCTTAAGATAAACCATCTTCTCCAGGCACAATGTCGATACTGTCTCTGCAACGACAAATCCGGATATAAGCAGTATTTCCTTCAGCTTGATCCTGAGTTTGTTAAATATACTGCCTGCAAAAGTCAGATTGATCAGTGTAGTATTTATAACCGCAATAACAGTCAACAGAATATTCATTATCAGTATCATCTCCTGAGAAGTTTAAATGCACTCTTGAAATCTCCATATTTTCTTTCCGCTATCTTGATCCTGTCCCCATTATCCATCACCGCTTCGTAATTGATCACATCTTCAACATGCCTGAGATTAACACTCCTGCGGAAAGTGGCAGCCGCAAAGCCATAACTGCTCAGCCTATCCGTTATATTCTTCAATGAATCTCTTACTCTGTAGATACTCTTATCAGACATATCATTTAGAACAAACTGAACGTAGTTCCCGACGGCATCAATGTACAGAATACTATCCACACGTATCTCCTTGGTCCCTATGGTAAAGTCGAAAGCAATCTCTTTGTTATCACTCTCCATCTCACCCAAAACATACTCCAGGCACTCGCAAATATAAGCCTCAAGAGACGAATTCTTGATAATAAACCTGATCGCTCTAACACGGTATCCCAAGGTTGCATAATCGGCATATGCAGATACAAAAGCAATCCGGGTCTTTGGATTGATATCCATGATCTGCCTCGCCACATCTATACCGTTGTCAACCGGCATCATTACATCCAGAAGGACCAGATCATAATCCGGCTCCTGCGAAAGACATTCAATGAAAGAACGCCCGGACAGAAAACATCCGATCTTATTCTCAACATTGTTCTTCGTCAAATAATCCTCAATATATTTCTTCTCCATATCAAGGAAAATCTGTTCATCATCACAAATCGCTATCTTTATCATTATTTCCCTTTTGATGTTGCAATTCTCCGCCGTCTATGATAACCCGTTTGCAATGTCGATGCAACACAGGGCGGCACTGCAGGCAAAAGCATTAACTTGAAGCAACTAAGAAAGCATAAGCACCTAAGTAAACAACCCGGGCGCAGGCAGAGTAAAGTCACTCCGATCGTTCAAGTCACCTCAGACACTCGCGGTGAAGCCCGCAACAGTTTGCGAGCGGACTTCCGCAGGTTTGGCGCCGGGATGGGCACCTTCAAGTTTTATATGATGCAAAATGCGAGCGGCAAACCGAGGACTGTAGCGAGCAAATCTGTTGCCGGGCGCAGGCAGAGTAGAGCTCAATGTTGGCGGCGTACATTGAGCAGTATACTGCACAGGTCGTGTCGATCAGGTCGAATAAGTCGTCCTGTTCACCACCGGCAAAGCCGGTTGAGGTCTTATTCTGTGTATCACTCTATCTAACAGCCACCTACACAGAGCACAACTCAGAATACTCTGTGTATCACTCTATCTAACAGCCACTTACACAGAGCACTAGTCAGAATATTCTGTGTATCACTCTATCTATCAGCCACTTACACAGAGCACTAGTC
>DFIB01000048.1 GCA_002371375.1 Mageeibacillus sp. UBA3708
AGGAACACCCGGGGTGCCCCTTTTGGTGTTCTTCCGGCTGGATCAGCGTCGGCTGACTTCCCGTACGTAGTACGTACACACCCGTAAAAAACGTCCGGCCACAGGGACCGGACGTCATTAATAATAATCAACTCTATTCTACTTAGTTCTCAAACTCGACAACGAGCTGGGATACCGTCTGCTTGGCGTCGCCGTAGATCATTACTGTATTCTCGTTAGTAAAGAGAGGATTCTCGATACCGGAGAAGCCGGTACCCTTACCACGCTTGAGAACGAATACCGTACGTGCCTCAAAAGCATTGACGATAGGCATGCCGTAGAGAGGTGATCCGGGATCGTCGATGGCAGCAGGGTTAACAACGTCGTTGGCACCGATGACGATAGCTACATCGACATTGCTCATCTGAGGGTTGATGTCATCAGATGTCTTGAGCTGCTCATAAGGAACGTTGGCTTCAGCGAGCAATACGTTCATGTGACCGGGCATACGTCCTGCAACGGGGTGGATAGCGAAATTAACTTCACATCCGTTCTCCTCGAGAACGTCGCAGAGCTCCTTAACGGCGTGCTGAGCCTGGGCAACAGCCATACCGTAGCCGGGGATGATAACGACATTCTTTGCTGCTTCGAGGATAAGGAAAGCGTCCTCGACTGACATAGCCTTGGGCTCCTTGTGTTCGCCTGCGGCAGCAGTGCTCTTCTTGGCGCCGAAGCTCTTGAAAAGAAGGTCGAAAAACTTCCTGTTCATTGCCTTACACATGATGAGTGTGAGGATGAGTCCTGATGCACCGACAAGACATCCGGATACGATAAGAACCGTATTCTGGATAGGGAAGCCTGCGAATGCTGCTGCAAGACCTGACAGAGCGTTCAGGAATGAGATGATAACAGGCATATCGCCGCCGCCGATCTTGATGACAAGAGTGAAACCGAGAACGAGGAAGACAACTGCCGTAAGGATAACACCTATGATACCGAGAGCGCTTGCGCCGGCGGCTCTTTTGCTGGAGCTTGCATAGCCACATGCGTAGAAGATGATGCCGAGGAGACCTACTCCGCAGAGGATGCCGTTAACCCAGTTCGGGATGGGCATATTTTTCTTAAACATCTGCTTACCGGACAGCTTGCCCCACGCCACTATTGAACCGGTGAAAGCAATCGCACCGATTGCGATCGTAAGACCGAGCGTGATAGCGGAGAAAGCGTCATTTGTTACTGCCTTACCGGAGCAGAACTGTGAAAGGGCGACGAGAAATGAAGCCAGACCGCCAAAGCCGTTGAACAGAGCAACGAGCTCAGGCATGCCGGTCATTGCGACCTTCCTGGCCCAAATGAATCCGATGATGCCGCCGGCAGCCATTGCCAGAACGGCGAGACCGTAAGAAAGGAGAATAACACCTACTCTGCGGCCGCCCGACTTGGTTACGATGGACCAGGTTGCAATCTCAATAAGTACTGCCAGAACGGCGATACCCATACCTACGGAAGACAGCAGGTTACCCTTGCGGGCCGTGTTTGCCTTACCGAGCTTTTTGATACCGAGAATAAAGAAGATACTTGCTGCAATATACATGATAATGCAGATCGTATTGATCACATTTATGGATGTGATGTCGTTCAACAGATCTTTCATTACTTATCTCCTTTCTTCTTGAACATTCCGAGCATTCTGTCAGTGACAAAATAACCGCCGATTACATTTATCGTTGCGAAGAATATAGCAAGCGTACCAAAGATAATACCGATGATATCTGCAGCAACCGATCCTGCACCGTTAACGGACATTGCCGAATTCATTGCCGTCGAAGCGATGGCACCTACGATAGTGATACCCGAGATGGCATTTGTTCCGCTCATCAGAGGTGTGTGTAGCTGTGAAGGAACCTTAGAAATCAGCTCGATTCCAAGGAAAGCTGCAATGATAAAGATAAAAACAAGCAACATTATTGTCTGCATGATCAACCCTCCTTAAATCTCTCATGAATGATCGCTCCGCCCCTTGTGAGCAGGCAGCCTCTCATGATCTCGTCTTCAAGTCTGACGTCGAATTCCCTTGTCTCCTTGTTGTAGAAGTGTGTAAGGAATGCGTAGATGTTACCGGAGAGCATCTTGGATGCGTCAACGGGAACCTGGCGCTCGAGCATGTCGCCGGGGAGGATAGTAACGCCGTTATCTGTCGTAACGACTTTGTCGGGGGAAGAACCCTCAACGTTACCGCCTGTGGATACGGCCATATCGACAACTATGGTGCCGGGCTGCATACGGTCGAGGACGTCTTTCTTGATGAGGACGGGAGCCTTGCGACCGAAGACCTTTGCGGTAGTGATGATGATATTGCTCTTCTCACATACCTTTGCCTGACCTTCGCGCTGCTTCTCAACCTGCTCGGGTGTGAGTTCCTTGGCGTAACCCTGCTCTGTCTGGCCCATCTCTCCCAGGTCGATCTTGACGAAGTTTGCACCGAGAGACTTGACCTGCTCTTCAACAACCGGTCTCGTGTCGAAAGCGTCAACTCTCGCACCGAGTCTCTTCGCCGTAGCGATAGCCTGCAGACCTGCAACGCCTACACCGATGATGAACACTCTCGCCGGGTTGATCGTGCCTGCCGGAGTAACCATCATAGGGAGGATCTTGGGAAGTCTTGCAGCAGCGTTAAGGACTGCCACATAACCTGCAAGCGATGTCTGTGAGGACTGGACGTCCATCTTCTGTGCCAGAGTCGTTCTGGGGATCATCTCAAGAGATACTGCCTGAATATTGCTTGTGGCAAAATCCCTGAGGAGTTCCTTCTCGTTGAACGGATCAAGGTAACTGATGTGGAGCGTGCCGGGATTCATACCCTTGGCGCTCTCGGGCTTAAGGATACGAACAACGATCTCTGCGTCTGCCGCACCCTCTTCCTCGGTCTTGACGATCCTTGCGCCGGCAGCTTCATACATAGCGTCTGAGATGCCGCACTTCAAGCCTGCGCCGCTGACTACCGAGAATTCGAACCCCATACCGATGAGACGCTTGATGTCGTCAGGTATGAGTGCAACTCTGGTCTCAGCTTCGACCTTCTCTTTGCAAACTAGTACTTTCTTCATTGCAAACCCCTTCATAAAATAAATTGATACTTGAAAAAAGCCGCATAAAAACATGAGCCATTTACTCGAACGTTATCAATTATCTAATCAAAACAGGCGAAAATCAAGAATATTTTTATTATTAATAAATAAGATGTTATACTTTCACCATGGAAATCGTTAAGCGAAAGACATATCCTGTGCTTCTGACGGTGGCGGCATGCCTCTTTCTTATTGTATTCGCGAAAGGCAAGTCAGGGCTGATGACGGCGCCTGATCTTGCGGCGGTATTTGCAGGTCTGTGCGGCGTGCTCGCATGGACTGCAACAAAGAAGGTGCTGCCTGTCATTATTGCGGCTTCGGCGGGAGGCATTATTTACGGAGCATCGGGGCTGTTTGTCAGTAATTATGACCTGATCCTGACTGCGGGCGGTGCCGTTCTGTTCATGATCTGTGCAGTGTACCTCAGAGCGTGCGGCAGGCTTGACCGGGAATCGCTGATATTTCTGATATTCGCCGCCGGTTTCTGGATCGGGTTCTGCTATGCACAGTATACGGATACGTGGCTCAGGCAGAATGATGTCGGTGATTTTATGCCCGACAAGTTCGATCCTCACCATGCCGGATACATAGATTACATAAGGCATTACGGGTGGATCCCGAACGCTGACGTCAGGGAGATGGACCAGTGGTATCATCCGCCGCTCCACCATCTGATATGCGCTTATTTCATGCGGGGATACGGCCTTGTCTTCCCGTCACTTACGAGAAATTACGAAGTACTTCAGATGCTGACTCTGGGGTACAGCTTCCTGTCCTCGGTGTTCATGTTCAGGATCGTCAGGATGTTCGATATATCTGAGAAGGCGGAGACAACGGCGGCTTTGTTCCTGGCATTCTTCCCGATATTCATTATCAACGCCGGAGAACTCAACAATGACATTCTGTCTGTCATGCTCTTTGTCATGTCGATATACTTTATCTTCAGATGGTTCAGGGAAGGGTACAGGCTGAGATATATCGTCGGGAGTGCCTTTGCAGTGGGGCTCGGCATGATGACAAAGCTGTCCGTGTGGCTCGCTGCGGTGCCTGTCGGCATAATACTTCTGGCTGCCCTCATCAGGACCCGGGGCAAGGAGATCAGGCTCTGGGGACAGTATATTCTGTTCGCGCTGATATCTTTCCCGCTGGGACTGTGGTTCCCGGTCCGCAATCTTATCGGATGGGGTGTTCCGCCAACGTACATACCGGTGCCTCTATATGACAAATCGCTCGAGGAGTACAGTGTTTTCCAAAGGCTTTTTGACTTCATTGACAACAGCGGTTACTACAACATTCCGTATTATGCGGCCTGGTCGGCGGTATTTGACGATGATGACTACAGGGTGCATGCATTCTGGGGGCTTCTGAGCTTTGTTGTTTTCGCGCTGTTCGCGATATTGGCAGTGGTTGCTGCCGCGGGGATCGTTTACATGATGGTCAGAGCATTCAAAACTAAGAAAAATGTGTGGGAGACTTCGGCGCTTGTGATGCTGGTTGTGGCAGAGCTTATCTCGTACACTGTATTCTGCTTCAAATTCCCGTATCCCTGCACGATGAATTTCAGGTATATCATTCCGGTCACGGTAACATTCCTGCTTGGTTTTGTAACGTTGAACGACAGGATAGGGGAGTCGGCGAGCTTCAAGACAATATCTACGCTCCTGCGGGGAGCCGTTGTGATTTTTGCCGTCTTATCGGCTGTGTTCTACCTTACGCTTTGGGCATATGACTTGTGGTATGCTCAAAACATAGTGTGATACAATAGTCCTTGGATTTACGGAGGTAAATAAAATGCAGACAAAACATATAACAAAGATAGCTACGGCGGCGCTCATCGGTGCCATGGCATTTGCGGCAGCCGGGTGCTCCGGCAGCGGTTCAGAGGATCCTGTAAGCATCGGCAGCAGCCAGACGACGATCACGATAGCGTCAGGTGAGAGCGGCCAGAGCGGAACTCCCGCACAGACATCTGATGTTTATTCTTTCACATATTCCGGGACGAAGATCACGGTCAACACCGATGTGGCACCCGTGGTTGCTGCTCTGGGTGAGCCGACGAAGTATTTCGAATCGGAATCATGCGCATATCAGGGTCTTGATAAGACTTATGTCTATCCGCTTTTTACAGTTTACACATATCCTTCCGGAACGGCTGACATGATAAGCTCCATTGAGCTCAAGGCGGATGCCGTTGCAACGGAAGAGGGCATCAAGATCGGTTCCTCTAAGGATGAGGTCACGGCAGCTTACGGTACGCCTTCCGAGGAGAAGGGTTCCGTGATCAAGTACAAGAAGGGTGATGCGGTGCTGTCTTTCGTCATTACTGACAATGCCGTAAGCGGTATCGTATACGATTACGCAGGTCTGAAGACAGCCTGACCGACAGATGAGCCTTAAGCGGGAAGGGAAAGTTCTGCCTCTGATCAAGGCGCATCCTTATTCCATATCAGCAATGATATGTGTCCTGTTCTGGCTCTTGACCGGCGGGACGGTAAGATTTCTGAACAAAGCAGGAATATCGACCATGGCGATGATGGTGACATACATCGCCATGGTCGTTGTTATTATTGTTACGGGAATAGTACTCGGGATAAGGAAGAGACTTGATACGTCAATGCTGATACTGCTCATTGCGGCCGGCGGGGTCCTTGCCAGAATGTGGTTTGCCATGTATTCGATGGCCAATGATCCCTATCAGCACGATATCGGGAATTTCGACCGCAATCCCGTGAATGCGGTTCACGATAATTACATCTTCTATCTGTACGACAATTGCAAGCTCCCCGATTTTGACTTCAGGGGATACGGGCAGTTCTATCATCCGCCGCTTCACCACATCATAAGCGCCGTGGCAATGAAGATCAATTCGGTCGTTTTCCCCGGCAGAGCAGGCAATTACGAGTTCCTCATGTGCATCTCGCTGTTCTATTCGCTGGTGACGATGATACTTCTGTACAAGATACTGAGGCACTTCAAGGTGGAAGGAACTGCACTTATTGCTTCGTTCGCGCTTGTAGCATTCTATCCCTTTATGATCATATCCGCAGGTCAGATCAATAACGATCCTCTGGCGAATATGTTCTTCATCGCGGCATTCTACAACGCGCTGCTGTGGTATGAGAAGCCGGGATATAAGAGGATAATCCTGACGGCAGCCTGTATCGGCCTTGCAATGATGAGTAAGCTGTCAACAGGCCTGATCGCAGTGCCGGTCGGATTCATATTTCTTGCAGGGCTGTTGCGCTCAAGGTTCAGGGATAAGCACATCTGGCTCCAGTTCCTCTTATTTGCAGGCATTGCATTCCCGCTGGGACTGTGGTTCCCTGTGCGCAATCTCATAAGATGGGGGATTCCGCCGACATACGTATTTGACCTGGGGATCATACCGTCACAGGATCTGTCGGGGTATTCGCTGACCGAGAGATTATTCGGGACTTCTGAAGCGTCCATGTCCATACCGTATGTGATCTTTGATGAGAACTATAAGGAATTCAACATTTTCACGGTATTGTTCAAGAGCTCGCTGTTCGATGATTTCGATCATCACGACAAGTTCGGGATAACGCTTATCGCGACCATATTGCTGTTCCTGGGACTTTTCCTGGTGATCATGTTCATTGTGGGGCTTATCAAGGCAATTATCCGCGCCTCGAAAGAGCATAATACCGGGATTTTTGCCGTCCTTATAATGCTGGTCACTGAATTTACAAGCATCATCATATTTGCATTCAAGTATCCTCTTACATGTTCAGTGAACTTCAGGTATATCTTCCCGACTGTTATTTGCTTCCTGCTGTTCACGGCGCTGTGCTTCACCAAGAGCGGGAACGAATACCGCAGGCTCCTGCAGAAGATCTCAATGGGAGTCATAGTACTGTTCTCAGTGACTTCGATTGCGTTCTATGCATGTGAGTGGACGGCAATGCCGTTCTTCTGAGAAGGCAGGTCAAGTCGTCCCAGTCACCACCGGCGAAGCCGGCTGCGGTCTTATTCTGACTAACAATTCCGTTCGCTCCAGCCACCCTCTGTGAAGCCCGCAGCTGCTTGCGAGCGGACTTCCGCAGGGTTTGGCGCCAGGACGTCACCTGAAATCTTTACGCATCTGCACGCAAGCGCCAAAACCGAGGACTGAAGCGAGCAAGTACGCTGCGGGCGCCTGCGGGTGCTTATTCTATCGCATTTTTGCCGTAGCTCTGAAGTTCACCGTACTTCTCTATCTCGTCGAGCTGTTGCTTAAGGATGGAATCGTACAGTGATTCCTTCTCTTTCCACAGGGATGATACGGCAGGGTCATTGCGGTAATCAGTGAGCTGATAATTATCAACAAGATATTTGCCGATGTGATCGGCGAACTTCTCGGCACCGTAGACGTTGAGATGTTCACCGCCGTCATAAGTGTCGTGACTCATATCAAGACCGATCTCATCGATCTTGTCGACATAGTTGATATAGGTCAGACCATTCTCCTCTGCAAAGGCGGACACCTGTTCGTCCCACTCCGGGTACCAGTGGGGATAAGTGATGGGTGCCTTGACGAGTAACAGTGTTACACCCTTTGATTTACAAAGGTCTGCCATCTTTTTGAGGTAGCCCATTGCATAGTCGCCGAGGGACGGATCTGTCAGTGCCCGGGGCTCCGGGAACTCCTGCATCGGTCTTATGTCAGCTCTCAGATAATAACCGTTGACCGATACCGGATCCTTGGAGAAGATGTGCTCATAATCCGAGGTCTTCAGCTCGCTCCATCTGGAATGGAATCTCAGAAAAGGGAAGACATAGTCGATGAAGTTCTCATCCTCCATCATGGAGGCTTTGATCGCATTTACTTTCACGGATGACCATTTCATGCCGTCCAGTGCCATCCTGTTATATGTCTCGCTCTGAGGCTCGTTGTACTTCAGAGCAAGAACATTATAGACGACTACCTTGGGTGTCTCATAGCGCAGGGCATCCTCGAGCATATAGTAGCCGTGCCATACGAGTTGCTGGGAATTGCCGCGGATATATGATGAGATCCCGTACTTGCGGTAAAGCTCCACGGTAGATACGTTCTCGTAGAACTCGCAGTCACCGATGAAGAGTACTTCGTGAGGGGCTTTGTCCTTGTAGTATTCCTCGGTGAGGGAGCCCTCGATGATGCCGCGCTGATATTTGGGTATCAGGAGGCAAGACAACACAAACAGCACCGCACAGGTGATGATTACAACGCATATCAGAGCGGTGACTCTCTTGCGCATGTGATGACGGACCCCCTTTCGAGATGGTTATAAGAGATGAATATCAGAACTGGTTATAGATGAACTGCGTAGCATCGTAACCGTGGCCGTATGCGCCGAACACCAGAGTTATTATCAGGAGCAGAGCCATAGCTCCGTACCAGATCCATGCATTGTTGTAGATCTTGTCGCGGAAGTCTTTCTTGGAGCGGTATTTGTAGATGCTTACCGTAAGGATTATGAGAAGTCCTGCCGCGAGCACGATGTAATCAGCACCGGAGAGGCCGAGATTGAGAAGGCTTCCGTCGCCGAAGATCTTGACGTTGAACTTCGTGAACATGGTGCCGACCATCTTGAACGTCATCGGTACATCCCTGTAGCAGTCGAACATTCTGATGAGGCTCATGAGGAAGATGGTCCTCAGTATCTCAAAGACCCCGTACCATGCCTTATCCTTGAAGCCGAATCTCTTGTGGAATCTCTGGTAAAGCGGGTCGAATTCCTGCGATATCATGATGACTACAAAGTTCATGAGACCCCACACGATGAAGTTCCATGCAGCACCGTGCCAGACACCTGTAGCAAGCCATACGAGGAATGCCGAGATGTAGACGGTCAGTCTCTTGCCCCAGAACTTGCCGAGGTGCTCACGTGACCACTTGGAGAGCTTGAGCATGTTCTTGTCCACCGACAGGGGGTAGAAGATATAATCCGTGAACCAGGATCCCATGGTGATGTGCCAGCGGTTCCAGTACTCCTTGATATTCTTTGAGAAGTAGGGGAGATTGAAGTTCTCTGCTACCTTGATTCCGAGACACTGTGCGATACCGATAGTGATGTCGATACCGCCCGTGAAATCGCAGTACAGCTCGAAAGCGTAGAACAGCATCGCCACGAATACGTAGGCACCGGTATATGTCTCCGGGTCACCGATGAGGGCTGTAACCGCGGTAATGATCCTGTCCGCAATAACAACCTTCTTGAAGTAACCCCAGAGTATGCGGATAAAGCCGTAGGTGAACGTCTTCTCCGAGAACTTATGCTCCTCATAGAGCGTCTTGGACAGGTCTCCGTACCTGGAGATAGGACCCTGTACGAGCTGTGGGAAGAAAGACACGAACAGTGCCAGCTTGAAGGGGTTTTTCTCTGCATTCACTGTTCCCCTGTATGTATCAATGAGGTAGCTTACTGTCTGGAAGGTGTAGAACGAGATACCCATTGGAACGAGGATATCCACAGCCTTGAGGGCGGCACCCTCAGACAGGAATTTGTTGATGTTCGTGATAACGAAGTTGGTATATTTGGTTACTGCGAGGATGCCGAGATTGAAGAGCATCGACAGCAGCAGGATGCGCCATTTGGACGACTTTGCCTTGGCCTTCAGCGACTTCTTGAGGTCAGATGTATATGACCCGTCAGCCTTGGCACTCTTGATGGCAAGGTCACACCTGTTTTGAGCTCTCTCCATCATCACGCCCGCGGCGAACGCCGTCACGGTAGTAGTGCCGATGAATATCAGGTAGTACGGATTGGCAATCCAGTAGAATGCATAGCTGGCGATAAGCAAAAGAGGCCATTGCCACTTCTTGGGCAACAGATAATAAAGCACGAATAAAGCTATCGTGAACGCTATAAATTCATAAGATACAAAGAGCATTTATCAGTCTTCGTCCTCAAGTCTCTTAACGAGTGCCGCAAGAGCAACCGCAGAATTGAAATTCTCGGGAATGATCTCTTCTGCAGGGATCTGCACATCGAGCCTGTCGTCAATCTCGGCAACGATGCTGATGATGTCGAAGGAATCGATGACCCTGTCATCTACGAGAGACTTGTTCGTCTCATAATCTACATCGGGATGGAGTTCCTTAAGGATTGCTACTATCTCGTCCATGTAATGATCTCCTTTTATGTTAGCTTAGTTTGTTGTCTTTAGTTTGTTGCCATCTCGAGAAGCTTCTTCCTGTCCACCTTGCCGTTGGGCGTCAGTGGCATGTCATCAAGCTTCGTGAACACGTAAGGGAGCATATACTTGGGAACCTTCTCTGTAAGGATGTCCTTAAGCTGCCCCTCTTCGATCGTGCCCGTATAATATAACACAATTCTGTCTTTTTGTTTGTTGTAAACGGCACATGACAAATAAATGCCATCTAATGTGTTGACATTAGCCTCGATCTCGCCCAATTCGATCCTGTGTCCCATATGCTTGATCTGGTAATCCTTGCGCGATACGAAGACAAGCTCGCCGTATTCGTTGTATCTGGCGAGGTCGCCCGTTCTGTATATCAGTTCGGGATAGTGTGTATTAAGAGGGTTCTGAACAAAGACCTCAGCCGTTCTTACGGGGTCATTGTAATAACCTAGAGTAAGTGCCGTGCCCCTGATGCATATCTCTCCCACATCGCCGTCTGCCACCTTCTTATCCTCGTCGAGGAGCAATATCTCCGTATTATCGAAAGGCCTGCCGATCGGTATCGCATCGCCTTCCTCGAACTCCCTGTTGACCTCATAATAGCAGCTCATTCCCGTAGCTTCTGTAGGACCGTAGAGATTGATGAACCTCGTCTCAGGCAGGGCCGCTCTCCAGCGGTTGAACTGCTTGATAGGGAAGACCTCTGACCCGAAAGCGACGAGCTTCAGGTGAGGAACCTCCTTCTTGAGTGCCCCCAGCGCGGAGATCATTGTCAGAGCCGATACTACCCAGCAGACTGTATTTACACCGTTCTGATTCAGGAACTCAACAAGCTTGAGCGGGAACATGAACAGCTGCTTGGGAACGATCGCCGTATAAGCACCGAACTTGATAGTCGGATACAGCTCCTTGAGGCATGCATCGAAGTAGAACGGACTCTGGTTGCCGAACCTAGTATCACGGTCAAATCCGAGGACATCAGACAGGTGCTCGATATAGTCGATGACGCTCCTGTGGCACGCCGCGATACCCTTAGGGACACCTGTGGAACCTGATGTATATACCATGTAGATGGGATCCGTGTCTATCTGCCTGTCTCTGATGCCGGCGAGCGCCTCCCCGTTCTCGGGAGTATCCTTGATATCCTCAAAAAGTGCGATCTTCCCGTCGTAATCGAACTGCCTTGCAAGCTCTTCCGTCTCCTTCTCACAGATGATCAATTCAGGCTTCATCGAGCTTATGATGAGATCTATCCTCATCCTGGGCATCTCTTCGTCGATCGGCACATATGAGCACCCGCCGTAGACCGTTCCGAAGAATGTCGATATGGCCCTCGGAGTCTTCTTCATGAATATGATAACGGGTTGCTTGTAGAAGCCTTCGTTTGCCAGGAAGGAACCGATGCTCCTTGCCGTGTCATATACCTGTCTGAATGTCAT
>DFIB01000049.1:0-20466 GCA_002371375.1 Mageeibacillus sp. UBA3708
GCTTGAAATGCTGATGGACCATTCCTATTCCGAGTCTTGCCGAATCCTCAGGTGATGATATGGTAACTCTCTTGCCGTCAACATACACCGAACCTCTGTCAGGCGTATAGATACCTGCCAGCATGTTAACAAGCGTAGTCTTGCCTGAACCGTTCTCGCCGAGGAGCGCTAATATCTCCCCCTTTCTGAGCTGCAGGTTCACGTTCTGATTGGCTTTCTTTATGCCGAAAGTCTTTGTTATTCCCTTAAGTTCAATGGCAAAATTGCTGTCCGCCATACCTTTCACCGTAAACTGCTTCCGTCAGTCTGCCACAACACCGTCGACATAGTAGTTCATCGAACCCTGTATCACGCCGTCATCAACGGAAGCACCGCCTGCTTCAACGATCACGGTTCCGTCATTGGTCTTCAATGCATCATCAGTCTTCTTGACGGCAACAGATCCTGCAGCTCCCGAGAATGTGAGCTTAACACCGGAGAATACATCCCACTCGCCGCTCGTCATGAGTTCTCTTGCAAGAGCAATCGCTTCTGCCGCCTCGGGCTCGCAGTTAGCAGACAGAGGTGATATGTCGACCATGCCCTGAGACAGTCCGCCATAGTAATTGCCGACTGAAGGAACGAGCTGCTTTCCGCCCATTACTGTCTCGATGGCAAGTTTGTAGTAGACATTCCAGTTCCATACGGGTGCGGTAAGATGAGCATTCGGAGCCTGTTCCGTCATATCCGAGTTATATCCGCATCCGAATACACCCTTCTCGTTAGCAACGATCTGAGGCTGTGCACTGTCGCAGTGCTGTGCGATAACACAGCAGTTATACGAATCGATGAGAACTTCTGCAGCCTGCCTCTCCTTCTCCTGGTCTCCCCATGTGGAGATCTGGTTAACGTGAATGACTGCATCGGGGTTAACTGACTTTACACCGAGCGCGAAAGCGTTGATACCCGAACATGTCTCCGCATACTCCGTGCCCCATGCCGATACATAACCGACATTGTTGTTACCGAGCTTCAGTGACTTGTATCCTGCTGCAATACCCGACAGGTATCTCGCCTGATAGATCCTTCCGAAATAATTGTTGAAGTTGGTATCATTCGACTTATATCCCGTAGCATGCGAGAAAGCAATATCAGGATACTCTCCTGCTTTCTTCTCAAAAGCATCGATATATCCGAAAGATATACCGAAGATGACCTTGCATCCCTGACCTGCGAGCTGGTCGATCGCATTCTCGACTGCCGTCTGGTCCTCAGGAACATTGTCAACGATCTTAAGCTGCTTGGAAGGATCCATTCCGAGATCCTGCATAGCTTTCGTAATGCCCTTGTGATGTGCATAAGTATAACCGGCCGTATCGTTCTGGCTGTTAATGTATATTGCACCTACAATAAAATCGCCGTCCGATCCTCCGGATGAATCATTCCCGGAACACCCTGCAAACGTAAAGACCGATGCCAAAACCATGGCACATACCGTTAGAAGTGATAGTAACTTCCTCATATCAACGCCTCCCAAAAATAAAATCAATCCTGCTTGACGAAGGTCAATGAATCCTCTGTCATAGATTCAATGATCGCCAGTGATAATAGTTTTATCCCCATGTCTCTGATCTTTTTGCCGCCGTTCTGGAACCCTTTCTCGATTGCCACAGCCGCTCCTGCACAATTGGCATCCGCTGTCTCTATTATCTCGAGAAGGCCCATGATCGCATTGCCCTTGGCAAGAAAGTCATCTACGATGAGAATATTATCTGATGAATTAATGAATTCACGGCTTACAACGACGTCATAAGTCGACTGGTGAGTATACGAGAATACCTTTGTGGAGATAAGAACGGGATCAAGATTGTTCGACTTATGCTTCTTGGCAAAGATCATCGGCACACCAAGCGCCTGAGCAGTCGCAAAAGCGAGAGCGATACCGCTCGTCTCTATCGTCAGGATCTTGGTAACACCTTCATCTTTGAACTTGGATGCAATCTCCCTGCCCATCTCTGTAATGAGCCCGGTATCAATCTGCTGATTGAGAAAACTTCCAACTTTGAGTACTTCTCCGGGATAGACCTGACCTTCCTCAAGGATCCTCTCTTCAAGAATTCTCATATAAGCACCCCCGTAATAGAAAATACCCTTTAATAATAGATTTATTACAGATTTGTGTCAAATGATAATTACATTTTAGAACAAACTATCTCATCGAGGACGAGAGGGCGCCGCCGTCTGTAAACTTCAGGGTCATATCATACTTATCCGTAGCAGAACCTGTAAACGCAACATCAAATGAGAATGATCCAAGGAGTATCTGGTGATCATTCTTCACGATCTCAAACTTATCCGTATCGTATTCGACGCCCAGAGGCTTAAGGAAATCGAGCAATACCGGCATCGTATTATCTGTGCTGTAGTCATTATGCCGTGTCTCTTTGCCGCCAGAGAGTTCATAGACAGAAGCATCGTAGTTAGTACCGCTGCCGGATGATGTGTAATACGAGGTCATATAAAGCTTGCCGTCCTTATCGACAGCCATAGGCCAGGTCACCTCCTGCTCATACCTGAAAGCAGGTCCGCTCGATACCTGGCTGTAGATCTGGAGCATGGGATCACCGCTGCCGGTGCACTTTATTATCTCGCATTTCTTATTGTCCATTTCCTGGTTCATGAGCGAACAGATCAATGAAGACCCCGAAGTAACTGCTTCATAACCCAAAGCAGTATAGTCATCAGTCATGGTCACCACTCCGTCACGCGTGGTAAAGACTCTGATGCAGGTCCTGTATATGCTGTCGGAATTCGTATAGATCAGATCGATGCCTTCTGCTGACTCTTTGCGCAGATATATGACGATCAGATCATCTGTTCCGTCGCCGTTATAGTCATCGACATCAGCGGACAGGATCCCTGAAGCGTCGATATAGTCTTCCGCAGGCGTATAGGATAACGTGTTGTTTGCAAGATCGGGAATAACATTGAATGTCTCCCTGTCCAGTCTGATCAGTCCGAGTTCCGGAATGAGGACTTCACGCATGTAATCCCTGTAGAGATCCTCAGGTTCCTGAACGGATACTGCTGTAGTATCATCAGTTGTCCTGTCCTCAGGCTTGCCGGTATATATCCCTATGGGCGCCGAGAACAACATATCACCCGAACCTGCAGGGACAACAATCGTACATACAAACCGGATAATCCCTTTGGAATCGACAAAAGGCTGAGCCTTCTCAACACACTTATCGCTGATATTAGACTCGTAACATGTCTTCAGCGTGTCAGCGTCATTCAACATCAGATCACTAACAACAGTCGGCCACCCTTCAGCGATGCTCTCCCGGACCAGATCATGGAATCCGGACTCGGTCATGTTGAGCATACTGAGCATTTCGTTCTTGGATAACTGATGCCCGGTCTCTACCGATACGTTATAGATCTTCCTGTCGAGTGAATAACACCCGAGATCTTCAGGACGGCTGAAACAATAACCGTAAACACACAAAGACACAAAGTCGTCAGCAATATAATAGTCGTAGTCAAGACCTGTTGAGTCGCCCCAGCTCTCATAGAACTCAAAATCGTTGGGATCATTCTTCGCATACAGCTCGGTCATGTATTTATACTCTGAGTAGATGGCACTGTTGACAGGCATCGTGTCCGTGTCACTGATGATCACTTCGGGAATATGGCATTCTCTCCCGGGAAACTCCGGAAGATCGACCTTACCGGAATATGCGTCCCTTACCTCAACAGTCTTCTTCGATACTTCGGTTACAGGTACAACGGCCGGCTCCTGACAACCTGTCAGCGAAGCCGCGAAGACACCTGCCAGCATAAAAGCTAATATCTTATCTGCTCTTCTCATAATATGTCCCTCCGATACGACATATAAGTATACATCAATATCGATTGCGGCAAAAGAACAGGCATCTTGAAAACGGGACTAGGACGTCAACAGATCTGCTGTTTTCTTTGCAATCTGCCATCCGAAGCAAAGCCCGTCATACCCAAAAAAGGACTGCCCGAAGGCAGTCCTCTATAAATCTCAAATAACCGTTCAACAAACGATCAACGCTTACTGAACTGTGAAGCCTTACGAGCCTTCTTGAGACCGGGCTTCTTACGCTCCTTCATACGTGCATCTCTTGTGAGGAAACCTGCAGCCTTAAGTGTAGACTTGTATGCCTCTTCATCTGCAACAACGAGGGCTCTGGCGATACCGTGACGGATAGCGCCTGCCTGGCCGGAGATTCCGCCGCCCTGAGCGCTGGCGATGACATCAAACTTAGCAGCTGTCTCTGTTGCCTCGAGGGGCTGACGAACGATAAGCTTCAATGTATCAAGGCCGAAATACTCGTCGATATCCTTATCATTGATTGTGATCTTACCTGTGCCGGGAACAAGACGTACGCGTGCTACTGCATCCTTACGACGGCCTGTTCCATAGTAGTAAACCTTTGTGGATTTCTTAGCCATTTATCTTGTCCTCCATTAACCTTCGAATGTGTAAGCTTCAGGCTTCTGAGCTGTCTGCTCATGCTCTGCACCTGCGTATACGTGAAGCTTCTTGAACATCTGGCGGCCGAGGGAATTCTTGGGAAGCATTCCCTTAACTGCGAGTTCCAGAGCCTTCTCAGGGTTCTTAGCCATGAGGTTCCTGTAAGAAGTCTCCTTGAGTCCTCCCGGGAATCCTGTGTGATAGCGGTAGAACTTCTGATCGAGCTTCTTACCTGTTAATACCATCTTGGATGCGTTAATGACCACTACATAGTCGCCTGTGTCGATGAAAGGTGTGTATGTGGGCTTGTGCTTGCCGCGGAGAAGTCTTGCGACCTCTGTTGCAAGGCGACCCAGTGTCTTGCCTTCTGCATCGATCAAAAGCCATTTTCTGTCAACCGTAGCAGCTGTTGCAACGTATGTCTTCATATGTCCTGATCTCCTTATAAATAGTAAACAAAAATACGGGCACCCTCATGGGCGCCCGATTATAATACTAGGTCATTCCGGCAATGTCAAGACTTTGCAGTAAAAAATCTTAACAATTCTTCAAATATCTCCGTTATTCGCCTGATTTCTCATATATTTATGTCTTGTAAGGGAAATCTTTGTCCACAACACAAGTCGCAGGATGTACCCAGCGCTGCACCGACTGCGTGGCGCGTTCGGGATAGATATCCTTATTAAACACATGTCCGCCGCCTACATAGAGTATCTCCTGATCGGTCATCATGAACCAGAAATCCTTTGCAACACCCCACGGATATGCATCGCAGTGATACCATCCGCCGTTAAGATAGCACAGGCACCAGTAGTGCGTCTTGCCGTTGTATGCACTCTTCGGGTATCTGGTAACACAGATATTCTGGATCCCCGCCCTGTCAAGGAGCGCCTTGCAGCATGCCCATGACCCGTAGCAGGATGCTCTTCTCGTCTTGAATGCCTTGATAGCGGCATTTGCCCATGAACTGTAGTCGGACGTTCCTCTTGAAGGTCCGATATGTTTGCGAACCCAATAGAATATGATCATTGCCTTCTGCACATCGTTCATGTTGCCGTCAACAATGCCGGAAAGTATCTTGTCAGCCATCGCATACGCCTGCTCGATCGACGTCTCATCATCAAGAGTCGTAGCACCTGCCGTCTTTATCGACACTATGCTGACATTGACCGTAACCGAGCTTGAATTGCCGCACTCATCCGTAGCCGTATATACAACAGGATACTGGCCCAACTGAGACATGTTAACGGCAGACGTGTCAACCTGAAGAATGGGATTGGGATCGAAGTCATCAGTTACGGTTATGCCGTCACGGTAGGTGATCTCGCTTCCGTATGTCAGGTTGAAATCATGCGCACCGCTGATAACCGGCGGAGTATGATCATCCTTTATATATACAGGAATCTGAACAACGCTTGAATTATCGTAGCCGTCAGTCAGCTTCACACCGAAGATATGGCGTCCTCCCTGCTTAAAATCAAATGAAGGATCTTCTAATTCGATCTTGCACCCGGACAGATCGAAAACATCCTTGACGCAGGCAACGGGATCGGGAACCTCACCCGCATATATCTCCTGCGGCACGGGATTAGCCGTGGGAGGCGTCAGATCCACGATGTTCAGCACAGACTCATACTGCCTGTTACCAATCCTCAGCTGAATTGGATAAGACCCCACCTTGGAAGTATCGATGGATGACAGATCAGTTATCATCTCTGCATCCGCCGGAACCTCCGTAAAGAAAGAAGAAATGTCGACCTTGTGCGAATATTCCATTGTAACTTCGTGGAACACGCGCCTGTCTAACGTTGCTATCTCCTTATTGTAGACATAGACGCATACGATCGCGCCTATCCCCAGCCCGAGCAGAAGAGGGATCACAAATAACGATGCGACCTTCTGTGCTATAATAAGTTTCCTCTTGATCTTATATGCCGTAAGTCCGGCTGATTTGTGTTCGTAAGTACTCATCTGTATCAGTTATTCTCTCCAACAGGAAATTTTACCACAAAGCACCCTTATTCTCAATGAATGCGGGTTATTTAACAGTCAAAGGCGCCCCGCTTCGATCCGGGACGCCCTTATGAACGTTTATTGTGCCTGTATCACTCACCGCCGCCGGATTCACCCTCTGTTGACGGCTCCGTCGTATTGTCAGCCGGTGTTTCCGTCTTCTGCGCCGGAGTCGTTGCGGCCGCAGTAGTGTCTGCAGCTGTGGTCTGGGCCGCAGGAGTCGTTGCGGGTGCCGTTGACGTGGGCTTTGCCGTAGGCGTAGAGGTAGAAGGAGACGTTGTCGGACCTGCCGTAGGCTGAGGTGTCTCCGGAGACTCTGTAGGTACCGGTGTCGGCGTAGGTGTTACGAGAACAAGACCCGGCTTGATCGTTCCTGCGCTGTAGTTAATATACTTCTGCACTGATACTGTCGAACGTGCAGGAAGATTCGAGCTGATGAAGTGATGCTGACCCGGAGCCCTCTTGATCTCGGCATCGGTCATCATATAGCTGAAATAGCCCTGTGTAGCATCGCAGTGATACCATCCGCCGTTGAGATAGCACAGACACCATACGTGGACTCTTGAAGATCCGGATCTCCATACCTTACGGTTAGGAATTCCTGCCACGTCACAGAGCGCCTTGCAAGCCGCCCACTGTCCGTAGCATGATGATCTTCTGTTACCGAATGCCTGGCATGCAGCTGCCGCCCAGGAAGTGTGGTCAACACCGCTCTTGTTGAATGAAATATTGCGGTTGACCCAGCGGAAGAGCTTAAGTCCCTTGAGAACATCGCTCATTGAGCTTTTACATACGGAATTATAGACTTTCCTTGCTGCAGCATAAGCATCTGCCGATGTGGATCCGCTGTAATCCTTGTTGCTTCCGCCACTTCTGCCGCTGTTTCCTCCGGAAGCACGTGGTGTAGGTGTGGGTACGGAACCGTCATTCTCGATAACTGTTACATTAACAGTCACAACAGCCTCGTTGCCGGCCTTGTCAGCTGCAATGATCAGCAAAGGATATACACCCGGCGTCATGTAATCGATATCCGAATCATCTGCGATAAGTGTCGGATTGGGGTCCATATCATCCGTTGCGGTTACTCCTGACAGAAGATCAGGCTCCATTCCGGCCATGAACTCAAAATCATGAGCACCGAGGATTATAGGGGCATTGGCATCCGAAGAGCACTCGAATGGAACCTGAACAACGCTCTTATTGCCGTAAAAATCAGTAAGAACGATATCAACCAGGACAGTTCCTCCCGCACTTATATCTGTTCCGTCGGCATATGTGACCGTAACTTCCGACTTATCCTGAATATTAGTTACACACAGGTTAGGATCGGGAAGCTCCAGTGAATAGACAGTCTGCGGTACGGGATCTGCCGTAGGCGGAACATCATCTATTACGTTAAGAACAGAAGAGACCTTGTGACTTCCATTGGCGACGGTCAGCTTATATGAGGCAATCTGGGACATATCTATAACAGATACGTCGGATACGAATTTGAGATCAGATGCCGATGTGCCGTCCTCCGCAAAGAGTTCGACTGACAGCGGCGTATCATATGTTACCGTGACTTCCGTCTTGATCCCGTGTGAGGAACCCGAATTACTGAAGATAGCACAGCTTGCCACAGTAACGACAACAGCGGCCATAACGACCGGCAGTACCACCTGAAGTATCGGATTAGTCACGCCTATCTTCCTGAGGAACTTCATAAACCCGCCCTCAGACTTCTTATCACCGTAAACGTTAATATCTTCTTTGCTCATAACAGACCATTCCGTAATATGTTAATTATCCCAGTAAGTTCATGTCATTATATCACGTCATTACAACTATTGTGCTGTTCGGACCGTTTTCACACCATTTTGCCACGAAAATGACTTATTGTAGCCTAAACAGTGACAAAAGACGGCACAGTACATAAATACCATACCGTCTTGTGAACATCAGATCAGAATATCATACAATGCTGTTGTATACGATGCTTGTAACAACACCGTCCTCAGTGATGATAACGAGCATTGTATCGTTCTTCTCGTATGTAAGAGCGCCGTCAATATCAGAAGTGGGCGTTCCGTACTTAGCCTTAACATCATCAGCTGAGTTGCCGATGAAGATACCTTCGGGTGTTCCGACAGAATCGTCGTAGAGAACGATAGTCGAGATGAGATCCTTGTTGCCGAGAGGGATCGTGCTGATAACATATGCACCATTGTCATATGTATAAGTCTTGCTCATACCGATACCTGCGCATGAAGGTGCCTCAAAGTAGATGGGATCACCGGGAAGTGAAGAGAGAACCTTGTTCAGGTCAGCATTGGGACGAAGCTTAACATTATTAACTACAAAGTAGTAACCTTCGTCATCAGCATTAGCCTCGTGGATCTCACCGGACTGCTGGCTTCCGTTAGCACCTGTTGAGATAACCTCAACACTGTCACCGCTTGCATCTGTGGAATTACCGGAGCAAGCCGTAAATACACTTACCATCATAGCTGTTGCAAGCGCAAGAGCTGCAATTCTTCTTAATCTCATATTCATAACCTCCAAAAATTAATAGAGTCTGTTATCTTCTAACCCACGTGGTATTTTATCACACAGCGTGATATTGAACTTGCTAAACAAAAAAGACAAAACACCCTCAGTTTGTTGCATTTGCACCAAAACTGACCAGATGTCCATACTTCTCTATCTCAGCATACTGAGACTCGCGCATGCTGTTATAATCACTTATCTTGGCATCCCATACAGAAGAATATTCGGGTACCTCCCTGTAATCATTCAGGGAATAATGTGATACTAACCACTTGCCGAGATAGGAAGAGAATTTCTCCGCGCCCGTAATATTAAGGTGCAGTCCCGCATCGTATGTATCGACTGACATATCAAGTCCTATATTCTCATTGCCGATGTAGTTAATGTACGGTATTCCCCTGCTGTCTGCGAACTCCTGAAGCTGGCTGTCCCACTCTTCATACCAGAAAGGGTATTCTATCGGAGCCTTGATCAACACAAGATCGATCCCCTGTGCCTTGCAAAGATCAGCGATCCTGCCGAGATAATCCTGCGCATTTGCACCGAACTTGGCATTGACCAGAGGTGTCTTGGGCGGGAATCCCGTATATGGTCTTACATCGCAGCGCATGTAATAGCCGTTGTGAGACACCTTGTCCTTGCTGAAGAAATGCACAAAGTCATCTTCCGTCAGTTCGTTCCATCTGTAGTGGAATCTCAGTATCGGGAAAACATAATCAATAAAGTGCTCCTCAGGCGTCATCGATGCCTTGACCGCCTCCACCTTGACAGGCGACCATCTCATCCCGTCCAGAGTCATTCTGTTGTATTCCTCAGTCCTCGGATGGTCGAACTGCATGGAATGAACGCTGAGGACAACGACTTTGGGAGTCTCGTATCTCAATGTATCCTTAAGCAGGTAATACGACTGCCATATATACTGCTCGGCCGATCCCCTGATATAGGATGAGATGCCGAAGTCCTGATACATCCTGACCGGAGAGATGTTCTCATACACCTCACAGTCACCGAGGATAAGCACATCATGAGGCTCCTTGTTGTCATAGTACTCCTCAATCATCGACCCTTCGACAACACCTGTCTGGTATTTCGGCATGAGGAGTCTCTGGATGGCGGCAAAAAAAAGCACCGCAAGTATAATGCCCGCCAAGATGAGTATAAATGTACGTAGCTTGCTCTTCCTGCCCATATGATCTGCCGGTGTCACTCTACAGTTCCTTTGGAGTAGTTGATCCTGTCCTGAACTGACACAGTAGCCGATGCAGGATACTTGCTGTGATCGAACCTGAATCCGTTATATCCGCCACCGGTGAAGGCAGCAAGCTCTTTGTCGGTAAGCATAAATACATAACTGCGGTAATTATGCCTGGGGGTACTGTCGCAATGGTACCACTCACCGTCTATCTTGATAAGGTTCCAGTAATGTCTTTGCCAAGTGAAAGGATACCTCTTCACAATCTTGTTCTCGATGCCGCAGCAATCAAACATTGCTCTGTTGACCATGGCGAAAGTATAGCATGTTCCCTGCCTCTTGGTGAATCCGTCATACGCCGCCCTCGTCCATGATGAAGTGTCGGTCTTGGTGATGTAGTGAACATTATACCTGCTCCAGCGTACGATCTTAAGGGCCTTCTCCATGTCTGTCATATCAGGTTCGATTATCGTATTGAGGATCTTCTGAGCCTCACCATAGACTGTCTCAGGCTCTATATATGAATCCGGTTTGACCTTCAGTGTGAGCGATATCTCCGCAGAAGAACTGTTGCCGGCTTCATCAGTTGCAACATATGTAACAGTATATGTGCCGGCCACCTTCATGTTGACCGCTGAGTTATCGATAACAAGCTCGGGATGCACAGTATAGTCATCTGTTACCGTAACACCGTCTCTGTATTTGATCGTGTCGCCTATGAATGCGGTAATATTCTTTGTACCCTCTATAACGGGAGCAGTATCGTCCTTGATGATACGGAACGGAACATCCACAAGGCTTATATTGCCCGACATATCCTCAAGCTTAATCTGAACGATGGATGTGTTTGTGCGTGTCATATCAGGCGATGTAAGATACTCAACCTGAACAGGCTGCTGTATGTCCATGATATCTTTGACACATTCCGATGCCTCGGGAATCTCCTCATCGGTAAAAAGGTTCTGGGGAACAACTTCGCATGTGGGAGCAATGGTATCTGCAACTGTAAGCTTTACCGGAGTAGTAACGTCCATTACAGTTATCTCAAAATTGACATCCTGCGGAATTCTCGTATCGACCTGTGACAGATCGACGGAATACTCGGCCTCATCGGTATAGATCAGGTCTTCTTTCAGGAAATCCCTCGGGTTAACCTTCTCGCCGCACTCTATGGTGATGTGGGATACAATATTCTCAGCCTGCATTCTCCTGAGTCCGATCTGCACGGCAATTACCGTGATCACGGCAATAAGAGTCAGGACTCCCATAATCTTGACTGCAGTGCTGATGGACTGGGAATTGCCTCTGCTGCGCCTTATATGCCTGCGTCTTACCGAACGGCTTGAACCGTTCCCGGCTCGTAATTCCGGTGAATAAAACCTTACGGCACTATTGTCGGGCGCGATATGACCGGGTACTTTATATCTTGAAGCACTGTGTTCTGCAGATGTCAATTCGGTTATCTCCTTATATCATTATCCAACATAAGATTCTATCACCCGGATAAATGAGTTCGTTGTTCATAAAACCGCCAAAATTTGAACTATATGCGGTTGTCTTTTGGGGAACTTGTGTATAAATTAATAGTGTTATGGAAATCAGATACCCTCAGTATTCACACTGCACTCTCTGTCCGCGGGAATGCGGAGCAGACAGAAATTCGGGACAGAAAGGCTTTTGCGGCATGCCCCCGGTTCCCGTTGTCAATATATATAGGCTTCACTTCGGAGAGGAGCCCTGCATAAGCGGTACAAGAGGATCGGGAACCGTTTTTTTCGAAGGGTGTGATCTCGGATGCAGATTCTGCCAGAATTACAGGATATCGAACGGAGCCACCGGCAAGGGTCAGGTATGCAGGGCTGAAGAACTTGCCGGAATATATATGGAGCTTCAGGAACAGGGAGCTCATAACATCAATCTGGTGACTCCGATGCATTTCGCGCCTGATGTGGCAGACAGTATAAGAGCAGCCAGAGCCGGCGGCCTTAATATCCCCGCAGCGCTCAATATATCAGGTTATGACAGGACGTATACAATAGAGCTGTTCGAAGGTGCTGCAGATATATTCCTCACCGATTTCAAGTTTTATTCACCGGAACTGTCCCTGGCAGTGTGCGGCGTCCGTGACTATATGCAGAATGCGGTTAAGGCGCTGGACACAATGGTCAGCATGGCGGGCAAACCCGTATTCGGAACGGACGGAATGCTCGTGAGCGGAGTTATCGTCAGACATCTGATGCTCCCGGGACACCTCTTTGACACAAAGAAGATCCTTGACCTTCTGCTGGACAGATACGGAGACGGTATAATCATCAGTCTGATGAACCAGTATACCCCGACAAAGCAGGCGATCAGCCTCTGCGGGCAAAACAAACTCCCGGCAGAATTCGCCGGGAGAGTAAATAAAGAGCATTATAATGCAATGTGCGACTACCTGTCGCTGTCAGGTCATCCCTGCTGCTACATGCAGATGGAGGATGCTTCGGGGGATGACTGGATCCCCGAATTCAGATACTGATCACAGATTCCTGTCGATCATCCTGGCAAGCTGGATCTTGGGAACAAATCCGACGGATTCATCCACGATCTGACCGCCTTTGAAGAGCTTGACTGCAGGAATGCTGCTTATGTTGTTCTCGATCGCAAGATCCGTATTCTCGTCGGTATTGCACTTGCCTACCTTGATCTTGCCATCATATTCCTCCGCGATCTGTTCTATGACCGGACCGAGCATTTTGCACGGACCGCACCACGGAGCCCAGAAATCCACCAACACGGGGATATCCGAATTCAATACTTCACTCTCAAAATTCTCTGCTGTGATAATGATCTCTGCCATAGTGACTTCCTCCTGATCTTATGGATTTGTACATGCTCCGCTTGCATCGAAGCTGTATTCCTTACCGTCTATTACCCGTGAACAGGATGAGATCATAGCCCCGTCCTCTTCCATGTAATACCACTTCTTCCCTGACTTGACCCAGCCGGTCTTCATTGCACCGCCTGATGTCAGATAATAATACTCACCGTCCAGCTTAAGCCATCCCGTTGCCATGGCTCCGCCATCCTTAAAATAATATCTCGTCCCTCCGATATCCTGCCAGCCCGTAAGCATCCTTGCTTCTCTGTCAAAGTAATACCATACTTTGCCGAGCTTAAGCCAGCCTGTCGAAGCCTCTCCGCCTGACTTGAGGTAATACCATATGCCGTCAGCCTGCTGCCATCCGGTCTTCATCGCACCGCTTGCGTTAAAGAAATAATACTTGCCGTCTATCAGAGTGACGCCTGTTGCCATGACACCCTTGTCATCCATGTAATACCATGTGGTGCCGCTCTTGAACCATCCGGTCTTCATCGCTCCGGACGTCTCGAAATAATACCAGTCTCCCTCTATATCCTTCCATCCGGTGACCATCACGCCGCTGTCATCAAAATAGTACATGACGCCGCCGATCTTATAGAAGCCGGTGCAGTATTCGTCATTCTCATTGACATAGTACCACTTGCCGCCTCTCTTCTCCCAGTGGGCCGACAGAGTCAGTTTATTCTGTGAGACATATGTATAATCGTTCTTGTAGATGTAATAGATCAGGTACGGTCCCGACACGTCGATGCCGTAGATCGATCCGTCGCTGTTCTCATATGTAAACATCAGCAAAGCGGATCCGTCAGAGCTTATCCTGTATATCTTCTTTGCCGTCGAGGCGAATATCCCGCCCTTGCCGTCATAAGTAAGTGAAGCATTGGTAAAACTCTCCGGAAGCGATGCAAAATTCCCCTTGCTGCCGGACTGGAAATTATAAGACTTCAGTGTGGCGGAACCCTTGTCAAGATAACACCATTTATGTGAGCTTACCGGTATGATCCTCGCGATCGTTCCCGACCAGAATGCACCGGAATCATATTTGGTGCTCGTCCCGTAGCCGGGATCGCTGTCGAAGGAATCGACCAGCCAGTCATTGCTGTAATGCTTATTATTCTTCATCTTGCTGTGACTGAGCAGGAAGAATTCATGGCCACAGTGTCCCGGATAAAGATCTTTGCCGTTCTTCATCGGATCATCGAAAGTGCAGTCAACATAGTAGTAACTGCCGCCTGCTTCAACCATATTCCAGGCATGAGCAAGTTGTTTACTCGTGATCAGATATGATTCCACTCCGGCAACTCTCGCCAGATAGTCAAATGCCAGAGAATACCCCTGGCATACACATGAATTGCCGATAAGACAACTGTAGGCATCATAGTGATATGTGCTCTCTCCCCCTTCATCATAGCCGCAGTGAGTAACCAGATAATCATGAATGAAGAGCACCTTCTCGACATCCGTCCACGATTTATCGATCGAACTTACTATCTCATTGACCTTACTGTCAAAAGCAGCCTTCATCGATGCCTTCATGTTCGGAAGTGCCTTCATAGTGATAGATGTTACATTATCCGGAGAAGATTCTTTCCATCCGTAACTGAACTGTGAAGCGAGGAAAAAATATTCTCCGTGTGTATTGATGAAGGAAGTGTACACAGCCTTGACATTATCAGGTGTCACCCCGAGATCCGCAACGCTTACCTTGATCGAACTCTCACCATTCCATTTGGATGCTGATTTGGACAAAACAGCAAAAACCGCATTTCTGTCAAGAGGAACTGACGCTCCATAAACCTCAGCCGATGAGACAGCATAGGATTCTTCGCCGTCGCTGCTATTGCATCGTGCGCCGGAGACAGTGACAGCAGAAGATTTATCTTCAAGCGAAGGGATTCCCCCTTCCTGAAGTACGGAATCAGACGCATCCACATCACCGGTTAATTCCCTGTCACTGCCGTCAGCATAAACAGAGCCGCCTGCGAACAGACATATCACCAATACCATGAACAAAAACTTCAATCCGCCGCGTCCGCGCATAATACACCTTCCCGTCTGATTCTTTTGAGATATTATATCACATATACAAACATCAATCTTTACCTAAAGTGAGGTATTTCTGCGTATTCCTGCGCTCCTTTGAGCAAGCAAGCGTAAACATACACCGGCGGTTTTTGCGCACCGTCAATAGCTTGTTTGCGACTGAATGCACACCCCATCCTTCCTGCAAGGTAACAGGAGTTTTCCTGCATTCCTTTGAGCAAGCAAGCGTAAACATACACTGGCGGTTTTTGCGCACCGTCAATAGCTTGTTTGCGACTGAATGCACTTCCCATCCTTCCTGCAAGGTAAAGTATATTTTTCTGCGCTCCTTTGAGCAAGTAAGCGTCAACGCTCACCTTCGGTTTCTGCTTTCTCACAATAGCTTACTTGCGACTGTGCGCAGAAAAATATACTTTACCTGTTGAGTGCTCTCTTCACCATCCACTCGTTATAATTAACAAACTCGAGACGGCATGATCTGTCTATTCCGTAATAGT
Organism: Mageeibacillus sp. UBA3708; assembly: GCA_002371375.1. Taxonomy (GTDB): domain Bacteria; phylum Bacillota; class Clostridia; order Saccharofermentanales; family Saccharofermentanaceae; genus Saccharofermentans. The sequence continues at coordinate 15,621 of DFIB01000049.1, forward strand.
CTTTGTAATTCGTAAGCCAGTAATCATCCTGAGGGATGTTAAGACCATAGCAGTACTTCTTGGCATCGGGCACTTTGGGAAGATAGAAGACCCTGTAGTGTTTGTCGATGCATTTCTGAACTTCTTCCATACGGAGGTCCTGAAATTTCCACATATCGAACTGAGTCGTCAGGAACCAGCCCATGATTCCGCAGACGAGAACTGATGCGCATATGAATGCGGCACCGTCTTCCCGCGGACTGAAAGACAATCCCATGCTCATGACAAATTCCGCAGCGATCAGACACCAGAAGATATATGTCATCATGAGGCATCTGTCGGTAACTGGCGACACGATCGTGAACGGTCCCATGAAGATCAGAGATGAGATGAAGTATATCACCATTCTGAACTTCGATCTTCCGTCTTTGACGAAGATCACTGCGGCTGCAAATACAAACAGATAATAGGCTATACTCAGGACTGCCATGACATCTGCATTTATAAGCAATTCGCTTTCGCCATCGAAGAAGTCATATACAAATGCCCCCTCGAACAGAGCTCCTGCACAGGCAAATACGTATCCTGTAACCTTGCGGCTCCTGATGCAGACGATGATCACGATCAGCGTCAGTACGATGTTGAGGATGCTGTTCATTCCAAACCATCTGAAGACGACTTCATCATTGTAGTTCTTCCACAGTGTGGCGATGACCCCTCCCAGTCCTCCGTTGCCGAAGTCAATGGACTTATACGTCAGTCCGTCGTGTGTGACTGCACTCCTGTAGGACGGATTGGCAAAGAGTATGAGTGCTCCGGCAAGCGATACCGCCGTCTGGATGATAAAGAACTTAGGTGTCTTATGCTCCCTTACCGCATATATTACAGCCATTGCAACGGACAGCAGAACAATATAGATCGTCGCTGTCTCAAGGAAGAACTGGCCGGCAAACACCATCAGCATGATGAGACACGTCATCCCTTTCCTGCCCTTGAGACCGATATCTCCCCAAAGAACCTTAATGTCCACGGCAACAACTGCAAGAGTGAACAGCGCCGAGAAAAAGTAATTTGCAAATCCCGCTACCCACGTAACCGTCGATGACATTATGGATACAGGCATTGCGGCGAACAGGACGATGAAGACTGCCGATGGCACTTTCTGCTTCCCGTAATGGGAGTGCGCGCACATGAAAAACACAAACATGACGGCCATCTCAATGATTATCCTGATAACTGCAGGTATCCTTGTAAGAGCTATTACGGCAAGATTGCCGAGATATCTTCCGTTCTGCGTCCGGAAGAATGTGCGAAGCCTCTCCATGCCTATCCTGCCGCCCCATGTCAGATCATCAAGTCTGAACGGCGCCTTGTACAGGATCACAAACAGGATGGCCCCTGCAGCAATAAAAAAAACGGTCGATATTATCTTAGATGCTTTATTCATACGTCTCATTATAAACAACTGCAATAATCTTTACAAGCAGACTGACATGACGCTGATTAATCTGCTATAATTGCTCACATGAAATCAATTAATAACAAATCTTTTACAGGTGAACGGCCTCTGTATGGAACTGTTGATTCCTTGGTCGATTCATGCAGATTCGGCGAGGGTGAATCTCCTCTCAAGGAATGTCGCAACATTAAAGTGAGCAACTCTGTTTTCGGATGGAAGTATCCTCTGTGGTATTGCCGTGATGCCGAAGTATCAGATACTGTCTGGGAGCAGATGGCCCGCGCCGGAGTGTGGTATTCTGACAGTATAACAGTCAGGGATTCCGTTATTCACGCACCCAAGAATTTCAGAAGGTGCAGCAGTCTGACAATCTCTGACACAGAGTTTACTGATGCGGCTGAGACCATGTGGAACTGCACCGGGCTGAACCTTGATAACATCAGGGTCAGAGGCGGAGATTATCTTGCTATGAACTGCAGCAACGTCAGTGTGAACCGTCTTGAGCTCGAGGGGAACTACGCTTTCGACGGATGCAGTGACGCCGTCGTAAGGAACAGCAGACTGAATACAAAAGATGCATTCTGGAACTGCCGCAACATGACCGTTTACGATTCATACATTAGCGGCGAATACCTGGGGTGGAATTCGGAGAACCTGACATTTGTCGACTGCACGATCGAGAGCAGCCAGGGGCTGTGTTACATAGATAATCTCAGGATGAAGAACTGCAGACTGATCAATACAACGCTCGCTTTCGAGTATTCCAAAGTGGAGGCGGATATAAGTTCGGACATAGACAGTATCCTGAACCCGGAGCAGGGAACGATCACGTGCGGCAACATCGGCGAACTGATCATCGAGAAGGACAGGGTCGATCCCGGCAGGACGGTAATAAAGGCGTCATCCATAACAAAATACAGCGACAGACCGGAGTGGTTATCATGAAGTACGATTTCGATACGCAGATCAACAGACTTGGAACCGATTCAATCAAATGGAATGTGAAGGAGAATGAACTCCCGATGTGGGTCGCAGATATGGATTTCAGGACTGCTCCCGAGATAATAGATGCGATACGCGAACGGACGGAACACGGTATATTCGGATACCAGAGCGATAACAATAAATGGTATGAATCCTACATAAACTGGTGGGACAGAAGACATTCATTCAGGATGAACAAAGAATGGCTTATGTTCGTCACAGGTGTTATACCCGCCATATCAAGCGCGGTTAGGAAGCTTACCACTCCCGGAGAGAAAGTTATCGTGCAGACTCCTGTCTATAATGTATTTTTCAACTGCATCGTCAATAACGGATGCACCATTGTCGAGAATCCGCTTATATACGAGAACGGACAGTACCAAATGGATTTTGACGATCTGTCGGATAAGCTGTCCGATCCGCAGGTCACGATGATGATTCTTTGTAATCCTCATAATCCGGCCGGAAGGATATGGACGGCTCAAGAGCTTGCCAGAGTCGGTGAACTGTGTGCATCTAACGGTGTCATAGTTATCTCCGACGAGATCCACTGCGATATAACAACACCGGGAATATCATATGTTCCTTTCGCTTCAGTATCAGATATCTGCCGGGATAACTCGATAACGTGCATAGCACCGACAAAAGCCTTCAACATTGCAGGGCTCAAAAGCGCCTGCATCAGTGTTCCGAACAAAACTCTCCGTCACAAGATGTGGCGTGCCATCAACACATATGAAGTTGCAGAACCTAATTCATTTGCCGTCATAGCAGCAATCGCAGCCTTTGATAAAGGCGAAGAATGGCTTGATCAGATGAGGGAATATGTCGAAGAGAACCGAAGGTTCACAACGGAATTCATAACCGCAAACATACCGGAATTAAGCGTGGTGCCCGGTAACGCCACATATCTTCTCTGGATAGACATCAGCAAGCTTGGTACGGGCAGCCGCGAATACGCAGGATTCCTCAGAGATAAGACCGGTCTGTTCCTGACGGACGGCATTCATTACGGCAAGAACGGCGACGGATTTGTAAGACTTAATATCGCCTGCCCGAGATCAACGCTGGAAGACGGCCTTAACAGACTCAAGGAAGGCACAAGACTGTATCTTGACTGACTGACTTCTGCAGCCTGTCAGCACAAAATCCGGTTCAGATATTGCCCAGCGTCTCGTTCATGCTGCCGGTACGGTATCCTTTGAGGTCGAGGGACACGTATGTGAATCCGATTGCTTCAAGACTTGCATAGATCGTATCCTTATTCTTCAAGATCTTATCGAAATCACCGGGCATCACTTCTATCCTGGCCATCCTGTCATGGATCCTGACCCTGACCTGACCAACGCCCGCATCCCTCAGATACTCCTCGGCATCATCAATCATCTGCAGCTTCTCGGCTGTGATCTCCTCACCATAAGGAAAACGCGTTGCAAGGCATGCATGAGACGGATTATTCCATGTGCAAAGTCCCATTTCCTTTGACAGATTGCGTATCTCTTGCTTGGTAAGGCCGACTTCCTTGAGAGGGCTGGCCATTCCCAGCTCTTCAAGAGCTTTGATACCGGGTCTGTAATCGGTGGCATCATCGGCATTTGTGCCTTCCGCTATTACTGCGATACCCTCTTCTTCCCCGATCTCCATGATCCTTCCGAAAAGAGCTCTCTTACATATATAACACCTGTTCGAAGGGTTGGATGTAAATCCCGCGATCTGAAGCACGTCAAATTCCTCGACCCTCTGTCTGATATTGTTCTCCCTGCAGAACGACGAGGCAAGTGTGCCCTCGCCTGCTGGAAAAACGGGTGCAGATACGGTGATCGCCAGGAGCTTGTCACCAAGTACCTCTGAAGCAGCTTTGAGAAGGAAGGCGGAATCAACGCCGCCCGAGAAAGCCACGGCAAGTGAACCGTAGCTTCCGATCAGATCCTTCAATCTGTCAAGCTTAGCATGCATCGTTAAGTGCCTTTACGATGCCGGGAAGTAGATCATCGACCTTGTCATTATCAAGCTGGCAGGTGCCGGCATTCCTATGACCGCCGCCGCCGTGCGAGAGGCAGAGGGCACCGATATCGGCGTTAGACTTCTTATTGACAATGGACTTGCCGATCATTACTGCAGTATTCTGCTTCTTGAAGCCCCATGCGACATGGACGGATATCTCCGTCTCCGGATAGAGGGCATATACCATAAACCTGTTGCCGGCATAGATCGTATCTTCATTCCTGAGGTCGATGACTACAACCTTGTCCTCAACCCTGGCGATCCTCTTGAGCTGTTCCTTGAAGAGCTCCTGCTGCTCGAAATAAAGGTCGACTCTCTCCTTCACATCAGGAATTGCAAGTACTTCGTCAACCTTGTGATTTACACAGTAATCTATGAGTTCCATCATGAGGTCATAATTGGAGATCCTGAAATCATGGA
>DFIB01000049.1:20512-25108 GCA_002371375.1 Mageeibacillus sp. UBA3708
TCCTGAAATCATGGAATCTTCCGAGGCCCGTCCTTGCATCCATGATGAAATTCATGAGTACCCAGCCCGTGGGATTAAGAATCTCTTCAAGTGTAAAGTCAGCAGAATCGCCTTTATCTACGGCTTCCATCAACTCCTCAGAGATTCTCGGAAGCCCTTCTTTACCGCCGTAATACTCATATACCACACGAGCTGCGCTCTTGGCATCGGGATCAATGATATACTTATCCTTATTGGCAAGACGCGCATTGCGTATAAGCTCGGATTCATGGTGATCGAACACAAGTCCCGGCCTGGGATCAAATGGAAGATTTGTCGTTATATCGTTCTCTGTTAACTCTATCTTACCGTCCTGAACATCCTTAGGATGAACGAACTTGATATCATCAATCAGACCCTTCTCTTTAAGGATCATTGCACATACAAGCCCATCGAAATCGCTTCTGGTTACAAGTCTCTTCTTACCTTCACTCATACCCGTGTCTCCTTTATGCAACTGATACGATTATTGTAATATAAACGTTATGATTCTTAAAGTGTGATTTTGAACACTATCACCATCAGTACAGCGATGCCCATGCATACGATGTCAGGCAGTCTGAAGCTGAATCCCTTGCGGAATATGACATAACCGAGGAACATAGCCATCATGATCAGGAGCGATACGATGAGTCCTGACGTACTTGCTATGATGAGGAAGGAATAACCGGCTGCCGGAAGCAGGAATGTATATCCGAAGAAACATGTCGACGGACCGCCCACCTTCTCCGGACGGAGTCCCTTGAAGTAAACAACGGCAAGGATCAGCGATGCTATGCCGATCGCGATCCAGATAAGATACCAGGCAATATCGCGTGATGTGAGCATATAACGGGAAGCAGGAGATGTCACCCACCTTCCCGTTATGATGGGTTCTAACCGTCTCGAATATACCTCTGCCAGCTTGCTGATCACTGAATAACCCGATCTGACAGCGCCGTCACTGTCATATTCATAATTGAACACCAACCATCTTTTTACCATCTCAACAACACCGCTCAGCATAGCCGGAAGGACAGAATACATCAGTATAAAGATGATGCCGTCGAGCCTGCTGTTGCCGATCATGAATACGGTGCAGTTGAACAGATAGACAGCAAGAAGGACCGGCAGCGACATAAGAAGAAATACAACGGCATTGTAGACACTGAGGCCTGCACCGTCGCCGTTATATAACAACATCCTGATAATGACCGCCGCACCGGAAGCCGTGTGTGTGATCAACAGCTGGACAGCTCCGTTGATAATATTAGAAACGATAAGCGATGTTCTCGACAGCGGAGAAGACATCCACAGATCAAGATTACGCCTGTTCTTGAACGCATCAAATTCAGCCACAGGCAGAACATACGTAAGTATCATCATGATCAGACTGTGAACGGAGAGGTGTACTGAGTAGTATTCCCTGACATCCGAGTGCCAGCGTGTGACACTGAAGTAGAAACAGATTACAGAACTGAAAAGAACCATCACCGTGAGTCTGACCAGGGATGATCTGAAGTGACGGGTGAAATATCTCATACCGGTACTCATCCCGCTGTCCCTCCTCCGCCTCTGACCGTGCGGTCCACATCGCTAATGAAGGCCTCTTCGAAGCTTACATCAAGCTTGTCTATTATGAGAGGTGCAAGAGCCGTAAGCCTGTCTTCAATATCACTCTTATTCTCAACCGTGACAGTTGCAACCCTCCCTGTGATCTTGAGCGACTTCACGGGAAGCGCCTCAAATATGCTCTCATCTATCTGATCCTTAAAAGCCAGCTGATATTTGGCATATCCGAGATTGCGCTCCATTATGCCCCGGGTATTAACGACTATGCCCTTGTCTATGAGGAGATAATCATCGCAGAAATCCTCGAGTTCCCTGAGCGAATGCGACGATATGATGACCGTGGTATTCTTCGTTTTGACAATAGCCTTTATCCGGTCCTTGAACATCTTCCTGGCGAGAGGGTCCAGACCGTCGAAAGCCTCGTCAAGCAGCATATACTTAGGCGACACCGCGAAAGCGAGCGCGATAAATGCCTGCCTTCTCATTCCCTTTGAGAATGTCCTGACAGGCTTCTTCCAAGGCAGCCCGAATTCATCCGTGATCTGCTTGAACACACCGATATCAGCATTCGGATACAGCATCTTATACAGATCAAAAAGCCGCTTGCATGTAGATTCGTTCGTATAGTAGGGATCATCCGGCAGGAAGAAGATATCTTCCCTGGTCTTTGCATCTGAAGGGGACATTCCGTCATAGGATACACTCCCGGTCTGAGCCTTATATACTCCGGACATGATCCTCATCAAAGTTGATTTGCCGGCGCCGTTGATACCAACAAGTCCGATAATCTTCCCTTCATCTGCTTTGAAGACAACATTTGACAGGACTTGATTTTTGCCAAAAAAATGAGATACGCCGCTGACTCCGATCATATACCCTCCACCTGCCACATATTATACACTAAAACCATACTGCCGTGATATTATTTAATTTGATACTTACCGGAGGATGAGACTTAATGATCGTACTGTCAAGCGTATCTGATTATCTGCTTCTGCTGATGTATCCCCTGGAAGCTGTTTTCCTTGTGTTCATGAGTAAGAAATGCTTTTTTGATAAGCTTTCGGTGTGGAAGGCGATCCTCATATTCATGTTCTCTCCGCAGAGCTTCTATTTTATCGCTTATTTCATTACTCGGTTCCAGTTCGGGTCAGATGAACATTATGCGCTGAATACGATAGTGAATACGCTGATGCTGTTCACACTGCTTCTGATCTTTACATTCATATACATCAGGATCGTTAAGGCGAAGAACCAGTCGATCGCGTTCTTTATGTATCTGAGCAGTGCCATGCTGGTCCCCGGATTGTCCATGGCATTTGACTTCGGGTATAAGTATCCCTACCTGCTTATTGTCCTTGCCTTTATCCTTAATGCCGCATTTTATTATCTCGTCGGCAGGAGCGTTGCAGAGCTGTCACAGACAAAGCAGGATACAAAACTCAGGATGTTCGTAACTCTTACCGTTACCGTCTTTGTCTACAGATCTGTCATCCTGTTCATCGAGATGTTCCTGATAACGCTCGATTCAAGAATAACGGATATGTTCCTTGAGACTATCAAACGCCTGAGCAGCATCGACGATGTATCATACGATACCGTAAAAGAGATTGCCGAACAGCACATTTTATATGCCAATCATACAAGGATAGTAATAATACTGTCCGACTTCTTCATACTCCTGATACTCATCGGCGCATTTCATGTCATCACGCGGAATATCATGTACACAAATGAGGTAGTAAAGGCGCACCATGAGGTCAAGACACTTGCCGTCGAGATGATGGAAGCACTCGCCCACACGATCGATGCCAAGGACAAATATACGAGGGGGCATTCAGTGCGGGTTGCCAATTATTCCAAGATGCTCGCGGCACGCATGGGACTGTCGGATAAGGAATGCGAGGATGTGTACTATTACGGCCTTCTTCACGATCTCGGCAATATAGGAGTCCCTAACGACATCATCAACAGCAAGACAAAACTGACAGATGACCAGTATCAGGTGATAAAGAAGCATCCGGAGATCGGATACGACATCCTCGCCGAGGTGCAGAGCCGTCCCGACCTTACCATCGGTGCCAGATGGCATCATGAGAGATATGACGGCAAAGGTTATCCCGACGGCAAGAAAGGGGATGAGATCCCGCTTCTCGCGCGCATAATCGCAGTTGCCGACAGTTATGATGCTATGACATCCAACAGGAGTTACAGACAGTACCTGCCCCAGGATATTGTCAGAGAAGAGATCCGCAAGAATGCCGGCATACAGTTTGATCCTGAGATTGCCAAGCTTATGGTGGATATCATAGACGAGGATAAGGAGTATAAGCTCCACGAGTGATGAGCTTATACAGTATCCGGAGCCACCACGGAATCTGCGGTCATATTACGGGCAACACTCTGCGTGGCATAAGTTAGCAAGAATTGCCGGGATAGAAATGAGATTGATACGTGAGGATTCGCGGATCCGGGTGCGTCACGCAGTAAACTTGTGAATCATAATCGGTTTAGTGGAACAAGTTTGCTGCGCTCGCAGTAAACTTGTGAATAAAACCGGCTTTACCGGAACATATCTGCTGCGTGGGCAGAGTAAAGCTCAATCCAGGCGTCAAAGTCACCATCAGTGAAGCCCGCAACAGCTTGCGAGCGGACTTCCGCCAGCATACCGGGCACCCAAGTCACCACCCGTATTAGCTCAATACCCTGCCCCGGAACTGCTTTGAGCACGAGCGGGCATATACGCAAAAAATAATGCACACACTCACCCCCGCGAAGTGCGACTGAGTTCCGGGGCAGCGTCATTGAGCTCCTCGAGGACTGTAGCGAGCAAGTCTATTGCCGGGCGTGAGTAGAGCTCAATGTTGGCGGCGTACATTGAGCAGTATACTGCGCAAACTGGCCGATCTGGTCGAATAAATCGTCCCCGTCACCACCGGCGAAGCCGGTTGAGGTCTTATTCTGTGTATCACTCTATCTAGCAGCCACCTACACAGAGCACTAGTC
>DFIB01000032.1 GCA_002371375.1 Mageeibacillus sp. UBA3708
TACGCAGTGTAAATGTTCCTGTAAATATTTACCTGCACAAATAGTCTGCGTACGCAGTGTAAATGTTCCTGTAAAATTTTTACCTGCACAATTAGTCTGCGTATGCAGTGTAAATGTTCCTGTAAAAATTTTGCCTGCACAATTAGTCTGCGCTCGCAGTATTCTTATTCACTCAAGTCACAACAAGCGAAGCCCGCAGCGACTTACTCGTTGCGGGCTTCACTGATGAATGGGGTATGGGAATGGAAAAGTGTCTTGTTTACGGCTCGTCTATCTCCTCTGACAGCACTGTTCCGTCAGCGAGTGTTACCGTGAATCCGTTGAATTCTATCGTTCCGTTCAGCTCTATCTCCGATATGACCGAATCTCCTGTAAGGCGCCAGACACAGCCCTCATCCACGATTACATATACCACGTCGTATTCGTCTTCTGAGGCCGCATCCGGATCATCTCCGGTGGCATTGACTGTGATCATGCCCTCATAGGTCACTCCGTCCTTGAGATGAAGCTCAAGGTAGGAGTCGTCATCTACCGTGAGATCCATTGCCAGATACTCCCCGGCGAAAGTATAGTTTATCTCAACGCCGCCGGTAACCGCGGGTGTTATCTCAGGCGTGTCCGTTGATGTGTCTTCAACAACCTTGGTGCTGTCAGTCGTCCTCCGTATCGTCTGAAGATGTTGTCTCATCTTTGGTCGACGAAGAAGTTCCCGACGATGAAGAAGATGATGAAGATGATGACGAACTTCCGGAGCTTGATGACGTCTTTTTCTTGCGGCTCGTTCCGGATGAGGATGAGCCTGATGATGAAGATGATCCGGTCGATGAGGAAGATCCCGGCTTCTTGTGATGGCTTGAAGATCCTGATCCGCTATTGCTGTTCGAATCTGAAGAAGAATCAGAATCTCCTGAAGACGATGAAGACGATGAACGCGAACCTGAGCCGCCTGATACCGGGTCACCGTTTGTTCTGATCTTAACTTTCGCCGGTTTCCCGTCATCTCCCATGGTTATCACGAGGATTTTGCCTTCGGTGATGTCACTCATGTTCACGCCGCTTACTGATGACAGGTCGACTGTGATCTCCTCGCCGGAACTGTCGGCTGTGAATTCGTAGTGCTTTGCTGCGGCGGAAGATTCAGCAGAAGATTCAGAAGATGATTCAGTTGTCTCCTGCGTTACTGAAGCCACCTTATTCAGAGTTCCTTTCAGAAGTGTGACTGAGGTGCCTGATACTGACTTGACCTGACCTGTTACTTTCTCTGAACTCTCATGACCTTCCTCGTTCGATCGTGCGCTGTCATTAGAAGGTTTTTTGCCGTGAGAAGTGTCAGAGGGTTCTGAACTGTCTGAGGCATCTGTTGTACCGGTCACATCAGTCTGTGAGGGGTCTGCCGTGCTTGTGGTCAGTTTGTCACATCCTGCAATGCCTATGGCAAGTGCCAGTGCTGTTACGAGTGCAATGATCTTTTTCTGTTTCATGTGTCTATCCTCCGTTCCATTTTATTGCTGCTGCGTATTAGCTGTATTCTGATTCTGATTGCGGCCAAATCTCTCACCGCGTCCTCCGAATCCCTGTCTGCCCGGATTGCTTCCGTCAGGCATCTGGGGCATTTGGCCGCTTCCGGAGGACGAGGGGTCAAAATTTGGCATCTGCCCGTTGGCGTTCGGGCCACCGGCCATACCGCCTCCCATACCGCCTCTTCCGCCGCCTCCCATCATCTGGTTGGGAATGCTGTCCACCTGTGTTCCGTTGACAATAAGAGTACCGCCGTTAAGCTGTGCCGTTCCGTCGTAGTCGCATGCCGACTGGCCTGTTATGTCTACAGTTCCGCCGTTGATGATGATATTGCCGTTGGCGTCGAGGCCGTCCGTATCGCCCTGGCCCATGTTGATCTTGATATTGCCTCCGTTGATCTCGATGGTTGGCGTATATGCGTCTGATTTCTGACCTGCGTTGATGCCGTCGTCCGATGCGGATATGGTGATATCTCCGTCATTGATGAGTACATATGTCGCTTCCATGCCTTCGGCTGCAGTGATATCGAATGTCCCGCCGTCTACCTGAAGAAGACCGTCTGTGTGGATCGCGTCGTCGCTCACCTTGACCGTGAATGTTCCTGCTGTTATTGCAAGAGAATTGTTGGTGTTAATGCCGTCTTCTGCCGCAGTAAGGTTATATGTTCCGCCCGTGATCACCATGTCATCCTTGCATACGACCGCATGGCCTGCAGGCGAGGTGATATTAAGCGTCCCGGAACCGTTGATCGTGAGGTCATCCTTGGAGAAGATCACGGCGTCGATATCGTTCTCATCTATCGCTTTGAACTCTCCGCCGTTGGCAAGTGTATTAGTTCCTTCCAGCGTGATGTACGTCTCGTCGCAGGAGATGATATATATTGCCGCCGATGTGCTGCTCGTAATAGTTGCATCTCTCAGTATCAGGTGAACGTCATCCTCTTCTCCTGCCTCAACGATGATCATACCGTCAGACGTTGAACCGGTTATGATGTACGTTCCTGCCTTGGTGATCTTTACCGTACCCGTGCTGTCCGTGAAGGTTATCGTCTCAGCTTCGGATTCATCGTACGATGTATCGTTGTCCTTGTCCGTAACACTCAGCTGCTCCACGCCTGTTACGCTGATGGTGCCGGTTTGTCCTGATGAGTTTGCTAATGCCGTGCATCCTGCAAGTGCCATTGTGAGAGCCAGAGCTACTGCACAGACCTTCAGTTTTTTTGCCATTTTTATAACTTTCATGATATGTCTCCTTTATTCCTTATAATTCTGCTACATCGTGCTGCATTAATGTTGATATGCTTATCTCAAGATTGCCGTTGCGGCATCTCAATTTATCTATGAATTCCTTCTCTTCCCCGGGGTCTTTAAGCGTCACATCGTATGTGAGCTTGAACATCGAACCCATGTTGGATGTCTTGGAGGATACGAGCTTATGATCCTTTGTGTATTTCGCGAAAACCTCGTCAAAAACACCGGTGTAGTCCAGGTCCTCAGGTATCGTTATCCTTAAGCTTTTACGGTTTGCTTCCGCCTTGTTGTCCCCGAATCCGATTGCCTGATAGATGAGGATCACAAGCCCCGTTATTGCGGCGAAGACTGTTGCGTACATGATGTATCCCATCCCGGTCAGAAGTCCCGTTGTCATCGCCAGGAACAAAGCTCCGATCTCTCTTGCGGTACCCGGCGCCGATCTGAATCTTACGAGGCTGAACGCTCCTGCCACTGCGACGCCTGCGCCGATGTTGCCGTTGACTGCCATGATCACTACGCATACTATCGCGGGCAGGATGGCGAGTGTGGCTACAAAGCTCTTGCTGTATCTGTTCCTGAACATGTGCACCAGTGCAAGTACAAGTCCGATGATAAATGATGCTGCGACCGGTATAAGGAAATCCGTTAATGATAATGTGGCAGCTGTTGTTGTAAGTGTTGATTCAAGCATATAAAAGTCCTCCGTGCTTCTCTGTTTTGTCTTTGTTTCCCATTACCGTGTTTGTGTAATACATTCCGTATTTTGAGAATGATGTTTTCTGTATTTTGTTTGACTCAAGGAACCTGATGAGCCACATCGGCATCGCACCCGGAACCTTGACCTCAAGCACCGTCATGTCCCTGCCGATCACGCTGTCACCGTATGCTCCGTACCTCAGTGACAGATCGTAGTCTCTGGCGATGATGTTGGAATCAAGAGTGATCCTTACGTCCGAATCATCTTCAGGGAAGTACGCTTCTCTCTCGTACGATAGGAACACCTTAGGTCCGATCCCTTCATAGAAGTTCCTGAAATACTCGATCTCACTCTCTATCTGCGAAGTTCCCGGTACATCTCCTCCGGCTGCCAGCCAGTCCATCGCCACATACTCCGGAAGCGCAATCCTTCTCTTGTAAACGATCGAATCGTATTTCTTCTTCAGCTCCACAAAAACATCGTCTTCGTCGCTGACTCTCTGATAGCTCCTGACTCTCATCTTCTCTTTGTACGCCGGCTTATCAAGAGATGTTCTGATCAGTCTGTAATTCTCCGTATCGAAATATATATTCCTGATCGTCGTCCTTCCGTACTTGTCGATCTTCATGATCCCCTTCATCGCCTGCACAAGTGATCTTCTCTGCTCCGGCGTGAGCATGTATTTGATCTCGTACCTCTCGAAAACATTCTGATATTTCATTGTCTCGTCCTCCGTTCGTTGTATGTAGTGTAAGGGGGGAAGTTTAAATGAACCTTAAAGTGTGAACAGTATTTTTTCTGAATGCAGTCGCACTGCGTGAGCCTTTGGTATCTGCAGCCTTACAAGCAAGTGCAGTGCTCACTTGTGCTCAAAGGCATTCAGAAAAAACACTGTTCACTTCATTAAGGAAGGGGAGTGCAGTCGCAATAAGCGATGATATGTATGTAAGCATTTAAAGAGAGCATTATCGCTTATTGCTCAAAAGAAACGCGGAAAAAATTTCTCTTCCCTGCGTAAAGGAAGGGGAATGCAGTCGCACTGCGTGAGCCTTTGGTATCTGCAGCCTTACAAGCAAGTACAGCGCTCACTTGTGCTCAAAGGCATTCAAAAAAACCGCTGTTCACTTCACTAAAGATATGTATGATCGACTCTGCCTGCGCCCGGCAACAGATTTGCTCGCTACAGTCCTCGGTTTGCCTCTCGCATTTTGCATTAAGTAAAACTAGAGGGTATCCGGCCCGGCGCCAAACCTGCGGAAGTCCGCTCGCAAACTGTTGCGGGCTTGTCGGGGGATTACTTGAGTGGCTTGTATCCGGAGAAACAGGATGTCAGTCCAGTATTCTGACTAGTGCTCTGTGTAAGTGGCTACTAGA
>DFIB01000059.1 GCA_002371375.1 Mageeibacillus sp. UBA3708
TCGGATCATACCCGAACCCGTTCTCTCCCTGCGGGTGGTCGAGCAATAATCCTTCTACCTCTCCCCTCACCGTGAACTCCGATCCGTCCGGTCTGACGACGGCAATCGCACATACGAACCTGGCTGTCCATTTATCCTTAGGAACACCTTGCAGCATCTCATATATCTTCTCAAACTTCTCGGCGTATGTTGAATCCTCGCCGCAGAATCTGGAGGAATACACACCGGGCGCGCCGTTAAGCGCATCTATGCAAAGGCCTGAGTCATCCGCCATTACATAACTGTCAGTGAGTCCGTGCACAGTTCTCGCCTTGATAAGCGCATTCCCCTCGAAGGTATCGGCATCCTCAATGATCTCAGGGTCGATTCCCACAGACTTCATTGACACAGCCTCAAACTCAGTGCCTTCCAGCACTTCATTGATCTCTCTGACTTTATCGTTATTACCGGTAGCGATTATAATTCTCATAACAACCTCCATGCTTTGGGATACATATTCTTTATCATTCCGTTATTGATCTTACCGAATCCGAGCGGGTATCCGTCTGCAGTTATCAAGACGTAACCGCGGCGTTTGACAGCCGGATGAGCATTAGGATCGATAACTATGGTCTCTCCTTTAAGATATCTGTTGAGCATATCATCATCCCTTCCCAGAATGATCAGCGAATCATCTCTTACCATTTCTGCTGTAAGTGTAAGCGGAAGGCTGTTGGAAGGAACAAATATCCTCTCGGTCCTGGTCTCTTTGACTTCACCGATGAACAAACCTGATTTAACTACCTTAAGCCGGTCGAAAAGCTTAATGTTAACAGGCATCAGATATATTCCTGCCCCCTGGATGAGCACGCTTGCGTTAAGTCTTATCCTGAATGCATCAAGGTAATCCTGATCAAGCACTTCCTTAAGCATATCAATGACCTTGACTATTATCTTGTTGGCAATCGATCCGGTTGACGGACGCGGTCTGATATCGAAGTCCCTGTCAACCTCAGCGGCAGTACTCTTAAGGTGAACACAGAAATGCCCGTCGCCTTCACACTTATGAGGCCATATCCTCATTGAGTCTTTGGCAGGACCAATCTGTTTATGTGATATCTCACTTATCTCAGGATGAGGAACAATGACAAATTCCTTGTGATCATTAAGGAATGTCTCGATCATAAGCTCATCTTCTATCTCCGCGAATGTACATGTGGAGTAAACTATCTCTCCACCGGGTCTGAGTGCCAATACTGCCTGCTCAAGTATCTCATGCTGAACCTTGGATATCTGCTCAGGTCCGTAATCCTGCCAGCTCTTCACCGCTCTGGGATCACGCCTGAACATTCCTTCTCCGGAACAAGGCGCATCAATCAGTATCTTATCAAAGAATCCCGGGAGCCGTTCAGCGATCCTGTCGGGGGATTCATTTAGGATTACACAATTGGTTATACCGGAACGTTCAATGTTACGGTTAAGGGCTTTGGAGCGTTCCGCATTGATCTCATTGGCAACAAGCAGTCCTTCCCCTTTGAGGTCTTCACCGATCCTGCATGCTTTGCCGCCCGGTGCTGCACAGAGATCGAGAATGAATTCGCCGGGCTTAGCGGCTATTATCTGCGCCGGCAGCATTGCCGAAGGATCCTGCGGATAGAATACCCCCGCATGATAATACGGGTCTTTGCCTGATGCCTCAGAATCTGTATAGAATCCGCACGATGTCCATGGAACGCGGCGCACTTCGCCGGTGACCGACGCGGCAATATCCTCATAACAGGATGGCCCTACCTTTTGTGTATTGATCCTTATCCCCTTGACAGAAGGCTTGTCAAAGCTGGCAATGAAATCATCATATTCACTGCCCAGGACATCTCTCATTCTGTTCTTAAAGGACTCGGGAAGGTTCATAGATCAAGGAAATCGCAGCATGCATACGCAATCGTCTTAATGACATCAGTATCAAAAGGCGATCTGAGTCCGGCCTTATCAAGCAGATTAAGGAATGTATCATTGCCGCCTGCTTCACACAATGTATTGTATTTGATAAGAGCAGTCTTCATATCCTCTTTTGATTCCATCCATAACTGAAGTGCGCAGATCTGAGACAGGCAATAGTCGATGTAGTAGAAAGGGGATGTGAAGATATGGTCTTTCTTCATCCAGGCGCCGCCCATCTTGTGGAACGGCTGGTCATCATATTTGATAAATGGCTGATACTTCTCCTCAAGGGATTTCCACACCTTATGTCTGTCGTCAGGTGTCATGTCCGGATCATCGTAAATGATATGCTGGAATTCATCGACCATACATCCATACGGGAGGAATAATAATCCGTCTGTCATATGATGCTGGCAATAACTGTCTGCAGCCTGACCATAGAACAGGCTCATATAGGGATATGACATATATTCCATTGCCGTTGAATGGATCTCACAGGTCTCGAGAGTCGGAGACAGACATTCCACAAACGGAGATGATTCCGAACTCTTGATCGCCGCATAGGCATGCCCGCCCTCGTGAACAACAGTAGCGATATCGTCAGCCGTTCCGTTGCCGTTCATAAAGATAAACGGGATGGTATAGTCTTCAAGATACATGCAGTATCCGCCGGTAGACTTATTCTTGCGTGACAGAAGATCAGTAAAACCGTGCTCAGACAAAACATCAAAAAAGCTGGGTGTCGCGCCGAACATCTTGCGGAAGAAAGCGCCAGTAACCTGTTCATATGTGCTCATAGACACAGACGGTACCGGATTACCCGTCTTGGACTGGCACTGAAGATCATAGAACATCAGCTCATCAACCCCTAATCTGTCCTTCTGAAGCTTCCTGATCTGTTCAGTGACGGGAACGATATATTTGAGGATTGCCTCCCTGAACTTGGCAACGTCCTTGCGGTCATAATCATATCGTTCCATTCTTTTATATCCGAGTTCGGTGAAATTCTTATAGCCGAGCTTCTGCGCGGCTCTGGTACGGACCTTGACCATATCATCGAATATCTGATCGAACTTGGGCTTCCTCATCATGTAATAATCATCGAAAGCCTTTGCTGCCGCCCTTCTCTCAGTCCTGTTCGTGGATTCCAGGTGCGGCGCAAGCATACTTAGATTAAGAGTCTCTCCTGCGAATACGATCTCGGCTTCTGACTGGAGCTGGCCATATTCATTCTCTAACGATGATTCTTCCGCAAGATCT
>DFIB01000040.1 GCA_002371375.1 Mageeibacillus sp. UBA3708
TCACGGAAGCAGGGAGCGATCTGGAAATACTTATCAAATCCGGATACCATCAACAGCTGCTTGAACTGCTGGGGAGCCTGTGGGAGCGCATAGAACTTGCCTTTGTATTTTCTGGAAGGAACAATATAGTCTCTTGCACCTTCAGGAGAAGAAGATGTCAATATAGGGGTCTGTATCTCCAGGAATCCCATTTCTGTCATCTTCTGCCTGAGGAAAGAGATGACCTGTGATCTGAATACGATATTGTCCTTAACCTTCTTATTCCTGAGATCGAGATATCTGTACTTAAGTCTCACATCCTCCCTGATCTCCTTCGATGTCATAACCTCGAAAGGAAGCTGGCTGTATACCTTGCCGAGCACATCAACCTTATGTGCCTCGAGTTCTATCGTACCCGATGCGATCTTGGGGTTATATGTCTCCTCGTCCCTGTGCTCGATCAGACCCTCGATGCTGATACACTCCTCCTTAACGAGTCCGTCAAGAAGTGATGTGTCGCGCATTACGACCTGGAGCACTCCGTACATGTCGCGAAGGTCGATGAAAGACACACCGCCGTGGTCTCTTATGTTCTCTACCCAGCCTGCGACTCTGAGGTTCTTGCCGACGTCTGCTTCGCTTATCTCGCTGATAAGCACGTCACGGTAAATGTTGCCCATTTGTATATCCTCCGTTTAGTTTTATACAAAACAAAAGTCCTGAACGGACTTAGCTGCCGTTCAGGACGAATAATCATTATCCGCGGTGCCACCTGAATTACCGCCTTCATGCGGTCTTCTCGTAATATCCCTTAACGCAGGATCTGCGGCTCACCTACTTGCATCAATAAGCTTTCAGATCGCGGCTGATGAAGTGTTATTCTCCCGCCTTCCTTCCGCCCGCGCTTCCAGCCTGTGACGCGGTGCTCTCTGTGGCGATACTGCGGAGTACTTCTCTTCGTCTTCGCCTGTACCAGCAGATAGTACATAAATTGACTGCAAAAGTCAACTTATTTTATCAATGCCGCCTTCTGCCCTTGCGCCTTATCCTCGCCTCTGTCTTCTGCTTGCGCCTGCCCGGGCCTTTGGATTTAGCGGTGCCGCGTTCCTCATCAGCCATTACGAAATCAATATGTCTCATGTCCTCATCAACGCTCGACACGACTACACTGACCTTCTGGCCGATCGACAGCTTATTGCCCGACCTCGCACCGACTGCTCTGTATCTCCTGTCGTCGAAGATATAGTGATCCTTCATTGATCTGAATGCCACAAATCCCTCTGCCGTAGATTCCAGCATGACGAACAGACCCGCATCGATTATACCCGTTATGATGCCATCATATTCCTCGCCGATATGATCCTTCATATACTCGCAGACCTTGGCATCTACGGATGCCCTCTCTGCCTCGACGGCATTGCGTTCCATATCGGAGCTGATGGATGAGACCTGCTCGACCAGCGGCGCGAAATGCTTGCGCTTATCCTCGCCGTGAAGATATGTCTTGATTATGCGGTGAATGTACAGGTCCGGATACCTTCTTATCGGACTCGTGAAGTGGCAGTAGAAATCAGACGCCAGCCCGAAATGCCCGAGATTGTTCGACGTATACCTCGCCTTGGCCATCGACCTCAGAAGCAGCATATCAAGTGCAGGTCTGGCCTCCTCATCTGCTATCGTATCCATGTAATTTGCAATCATAAGAGGCGTTATCTTGCCCCTCAGAGTACCGATCGCACCATAGTACTTGGCAACGCTCGAGAATCTGGATATCTTTATGGGATCCGGGTCTTCATGAACCCTGTAAACAAAGGGATAATTCATCTTGCAGAATTTCTCGGCGATAAACTCGTTGGCACAGATCATGAAGCTTTCGATTATCCCGTGGCAGAAATTGACCGGATATTCCATAATCTCCGTCGGACGGCCATCATCATCCAGGATAACCTTTGTCTCCTTCGTCTCAAAGTTGATAGCTCCCCGGCGCTGCCTCATCCGCCTGAGCGAATCAGCAAGAGTGTTCATCTGCTCGAGCATGCCGACTATCCTGCCATACCTGATCCCGTCACCGTCCTGCGGATCGGTCAGTATCCTGAAGCACTCGTTATAGCTCATCCTCATATTGCTCCGGATGACACTCTCATAGACCTCGCCGCTCTCAGTGATACCGCTCTCACAATTAACGATCATCTCGGCCGTCAGCGTCAGTCTGGGCTTATCCGGATTGAGGCTGCAAAGACCGTTGCTGAGCTTCGGCGGTAGCATCGGTATAACCCTGTCGGACAGATACACGGAAGTCGCCCTCCTGAGAGCTTCGTCATCAAGTTTGGTATTCTCTCTGACATAATTCGATACATCAGCGATATGGACGTACAGCTTCATCTTCTGATTATCAATACGCTCCAGCGATATAGCATCGTCCAGGTCCTTGGCTTCCTCTCCGTCAATGGTTATTGTAAGCAGATCTCTCAGATCTCTCCTGCCCCTTCTTATCTCATCACTGATCATATCTTCCGTCGGATCGTTCGGAAGATCCTCCACTTCCTTCAATACACCGTCAGGGAACGATGACGGAAGACCGTACTGACGCATTACCGCCTCGATCTTGACATCACTTTGCTCCGGGTTGCCGATAACCTCGATTATCCTGCCCCGGAAGTCCGAATATACGCTCTCCGGATTCAATATCTCAGCAACTACCACCATGTCGAAAGGTGCGCCGTTCAGATCATTCTTTGCTATCTTTACCGCTCCGAAATCGCCTTCCCTGAACGAAGCATCCGGCTTCACAACACCGCCGTCACCCAGCTCTCTAAGAATCCCGACGACACGGTTCTTTGTCCCCAAAGGTCCCCTCGGAGCTACGTCTGCGTAACACTCCGGTTCTACACTGAATGCTAATCCCTTATCCATGATCATCACCTCATAAATTCCTGTTAATATCATTGTATCACTAACATTATCAAGATAACAAAGAGAGTTCATTAACGGATCTTCGCCTGTACTCAGGCCGGGTAAAAAAGGCGGCGCCCCGCCTGGCGCCGCCGATTCTTCAAATTAACGTAATACTATCCTTACCAGCCTCTGTTGATCGCCAGATACAGCACGATAGATACTGTTGCGAAGAGGATGGCGCAGATAGCTGTCCATCTCTTCAGACGTTCCTCGAGAGAACGGCCTTTAGCCTTGCTGAAATAAGAATCAGATGATGCACCTGCAACGATACCCATACCTCTGTCATTACCTTCCTGAACGAGGAAGAGCACGACAATGGTGATGGCCAGAACAGCATCGATCACTGACAGAATAATAATCAAACCACTCAATTCACCCATTTGGTTGCCTCCGAATATATCTCCAAAATAAACATTCCGAATAATCAGCCGTTAGATAATACCATACGAGGTTCACTTATGCAAACGTGAAGATATCAATTTGTTGATTTCACCTGCAATGAATGGCAGAAGTGAGATCGGCAGGATTATAAGCCATGACATAAGCGGAAGTGCAACATTCTCGAAGATGCCGTTAACGCCCGGAATGTAGATAACTGCCAGGAGTATCAGCAAAGATGCACCTACGGCGAGATTCATCAGCTTGTTAGATAACAGCCCGAGCTTGAATACCGAGATCCTCTCCGA
>DFIB01000019.1 GCA_002371375.1 Mageeibacillus sp. UBA3708
ATGCCATCCCCTTGACTGCCGCAAGTCCTATCCTTATGCCAGTAAATGAACCGGGACCGACCGTAACCGCGATCGCAAACAGGTCGTCATATGTCACGCCTGCCGCCTTCATGACCCTGTCGACCAGAGGCATGAACGTTTCCGAATGAGTCCTCGTATCCATTGAGATCTCGTAAGCGACAGCCTTGATCCCGTCGTATACGCCTGCACAGCATGTCGAATTAGATGTATCACAAACCAGTATCATCTGCATATCTCCTCAATAAGAGCAGGGATCCCCCTGAACCTGTCTTCATCAGGCAGGCTCATATTAAAAGATCTGAGATCACCCGTACCATTTATCTTGATCTTTATGGCACCATCTGGGATAAGGCCTCCTATCACGTCACTCCATTCGATCACGCATACTCCTCCCCTGTAGAAGTATTCATCAAGACCCGAATCAAGGAAGTCATCCTCTCCTCCCAGCCTGTATGTATCGAAATGGAAGACACCAAGCCTGCCGCCTTCATACTCGTTTACTATGGTAAATGTCGGGGATGATACAGGATCATCAGAGCCCATGCCGCGTACCAGTCCCCTGGTAAAGCATGTCTTGCCTGCGCCCAGATCACCGTCAAGGGTGATCAGGTCGCCTGCCTTGAGCATTCCTGCAAGCCCCGCTGCAAGATTCTCCGTCATAGCAGGGGAGTCCGTCCTGAATTCGTGCGTTACACGTTTATGCATGATCTTAAGATCTTTCCTTGAAATATCTGTTCTCAAAATTGAATACCGTCAGCGGCCTGCTGAAATAGTATCCCTGGAAGATATCAGCTCCCATGTTCCTGATCATGTTCACCTGGTTCTCGTTCTCGACTCCCTCGACAACGACCTTTTTGCGGAGTGAATGGACAAGGGTTGTGATAGCTGATATGAATGACTGGTTGAATTCATCTGTCTCAACATCGTCAACGAAAGTCTTATCGATCTTGATCTCATCGACGGGAAGTTCCTTGAGATAGTTAAAGGAAGAGTAGCCCGTTCCGAAATCATCCAGAGCGACCCTGACATTCTCACTTCTCAGCTTGATGAGATTACGCTTGCTCATCGCCAAATTCTTCATGAGGGAAGTCTCCGTGATCTCAACGAGTATGTTGGCCGCCGGCAGATCGTATTTCTTGAGCATCTTCAGGACATTATCCGCGAAGTCCCTCTTGACCAGGTCATCAGCAGTAACATTGATGTGCACGTAGAATGACTTCGGGGCACCGTTGTTGATCCAGTTGGAACACTGGGCAATGGCCTGTTCAAGGATCCATGCACCAACGATCTCCATCTGGTCAGTCGACTCGAGAGCGCCTACGACCTTCTCAGGGTTAACGATCTCGCCTGCATCAGATACCCATCTGAGCAATGCCTCAGCGCCGTCAAGCTTGCCGGTCTTGGCATGTATGAGCGGCTGGTAATGGAGCTGGAAACTCTCCATGTTGTTACGTATCGACTGTAGGATCTGGTGCTCAAAATCAAGCCTCTCCTTGAGTTCGCGCTTATCAGTCGGAGAGTAGATGGCATACTTCGTACCCTTATCCTTCTTGACCTTATGCAGTGCGATCTCAGCATTGACGAGGAGTTCATCGATCGTCGATCCGCTGTAGGGATAGATCGAAGCTGACAGTCCGAGGCTTACGAAGAACGAGCCGAATCCCGTATCGATCGGTTCAGACGTTATCTCCTGGAGAAGATCCATGTAATCGCTTACTGTCCTTCTGGTGGCATGCGGCCACATTATGACGAATATGTCAACGCTGCTGTGATAGAGCTTGGCTCCTTCCGGAAGGTTTGCACTCAGTATGCCAGCAAGACCCAGGAGGATCTCGTTGCCTGCAGAACGCCCGTACCTGTCATTGAAGCTGTGGAATCCGTTGACGTCGCACATCACGATGGCAGCTGAGAGAAGATCCTTATTGCGGATCATCTCCTTGGCATCCATGAGGAGCCTCGAACGCATCGGAAGACCCGTCAGTTCGTTGAGCGAGTCTGTCTTCTCGACATTCTCTCTCGTCTCGTTCATCGACGTCATATCGAACAGGGTTCCGGCACAATACGCATCGTGTGTGCCCTCATCTGTGTATTTCTTGCCTCTGCAGGCTATCCACATGACCTTGTCGTCCTGGTTCCTGATCCTGACCTCGAACGAGAACCTGTCGAGATTGCCGTCGAACACCTGATTCACGACAGCGATAAAACGTGCCTTGTCCGAACTTACGACCTTGGCAGCGATCGGTTCGACACAGTCATCCCTGTATTCGAGCTGGGCTGTCGCAAAGAAACTGCGGATGTTCTCAGAGAATGTAAGTATCTTCCTCTTGATGTCATACTGGAAAGTAATGGCATCCGTACCGTCGATTATGTTGCGCCTGAACTGTTCCTTCCTGACAAATTCCGTGACCTCGGTAAAGGAACCGGACAGGTATCTCCTGTCATATGTCTTCTCTTCCGGTCTCGAAGGATCTGCCGTCTCGGGATTGATCGTCGTATCGGAATCTGACAGACCGTTGCACTTGAGGTATATCTTGCCCCTCGCAGGAGACAATACGGTGATCATCGTATCGCTCGTGAACACATGGTCATGCATGAACCTCTCGAAAATGTTATGGAGCTTATCATACTCCTCAGGCATCATATAATCCGATATCTTATCCGTGAAATTCTCCATCTTCCACGAAGGAAGCGCAAAGTCATTCCTCAGTTTGTCATTGACATAGAGGATATTCTTTGCAAAATCGAGCATGAAGAAATACTCGTTAAGCGTACCGGCAAAAAGCTGTCTGGCACACTTCTCAAGTTCGCTCAGGTTCTCAAATATGACAACTCCGGCAATGTATTTGTTTCCCTCATCATTAACAAGGTGCATAGAGACATAGACATGGTTCGTCGTATACTCGTCAAACCTTAAGTCAAAATCAAATTCACTGACTTCTTCGGCGCCGTTAACAAGATCCTTGAACGCGATCTCGAAGAGAGACCTTACATTGGATCTGTCCCTGTCAGTCACATACTGAAGGAACGTCTCGAGGTTAACGCCTTCCGAGACGGACTGACCCATTATCTTCTTCATTCCGTCCGTGAAATAGAGTCTCTTTTCCTTGGGATTGTAGATAAATCCACACAGAACAGAGCGCGAAAGAGGGCTCATAAACTCTTCCAGCTTTGTCTTACCGTAGATCCTGAGCATATCATCTCTGCTCGCAAATAAATCAAGACCTTGCTCTGCCATCTGTCAGACTCCTAAAAAGATATCTCATTCTATTCTAACAGATAAATGTGACAAAATTAAGTAGATTAGTTTCCATCTGCGCGATATTTGATGACGCGTTCGTAAACATCTTTTTTGCTGATCCCTGTCATCCCGGAAACCCTGGAAGCGGTTTCTTTAG
>DFIB01000239.1 GCA_002371375.1 Mageeibacillus sp. UBA3708
GACCGATATAAGACATATGAACTCTGATCTGATGCGTCCTTCCCGTCTCGAGTTTAAGCCTGAGATCCGTTGCCTCAGCATACCTCTGTATTACCTCGAAATGCGTCACGGAGGGCTTGCCTCCTGCAACTACAGCCATCTTCCTTCTGTCCTTATCAGACCTGCCGATAGGGGCATTGACCGTGCCTCTGTCCGGAGATACCACGCCATAAACTACAGCTCTGTATTCACGGACAATCTCATGCCTGGAGAGCATGTCTGCAAGTTTGATATGAGTATCGTTATTCTTGCAGGCAATCATAAGGCCGGAAGTATCTTTATCTATCCTGTGTACAATGCCGGGTCTTATGACACCGTTGATGTCAGACAATTCATCACCACAGTGCGACAAAAGTGCATTTACCAGCGTTCCGTCGTGATGACCTGCAGCCGGATGAACGACCAGTCCCTGGGGTTTATTGATTATGATCAGGTCAGAATCCTCATATACGATATCGAGCGGAATATCCTGAGCAACATTCTCGGCGGATACAGGTTCGGGGATATCAGCTCTGATGACGTCTCCTGCTTCAAGCTTCAGGCCGGATTTCTTGGCGGTAACGCCGTTGACCTCGACCTTACCGTCTTTTATGAGCTGATTGAAGAAAGACCTGGAATACTCATCGCAGTTGGATGAGATGAATACATCCAGTCTCTCCCCTTCGTTGCCGCATGTAAGTATCAGTTCAGGCATCTTTTTTGAATACCTTTCTTACCGCATTCCAGAATTCATCGAACTCGTTCTTGCCGAAAAGGATTATAAGGACAAAAATGATCGTACCAACAACGGCGCAGATATCCGCAAAATTGAATATCGGGAACGTATATGTTCCAAAATCGAATCTGAGGTAGTCGATAACATACTTCAGAGAGAATCTGTCTATGAGATTACCGTATGCCCCTCCTGCTATAAGGCAAAGAGCTACAGACATAGCCTTAAGTCTGTAATGTACTGCAACAAACATCAGCAGGAAAATAACTGTACCGATAAGAACCGACACACCTGACAGAACATAGATACCCCAGGCTTTATCAGCCAGGAAACTGAAGGCACTGCCCGTATTCACACAATAGAATATCGAGAAGAACCCCGGGATCACATTGATCTGCTGATACAGATCCATATTGAAAGTAACGGCTCTCTTTATGAATTGGTCAGCTATGATCAGAAATATCGTAAGGAAAGCAAAGAAAGACTTTAATGCCAATGTATCAGACTTTTTATCACTCATATTCACAAAAACGCTTAATGTTAATGCATCTCCCTGTATTATTCGTCTCAAAGATAATACCACAAATAACGGCAGGTCCGTCTGCGGGTTCATATCTGCAAGGAAGCTTTTTGACTATCCTTGTGTAAGAACACTCGATCTTCATTCCGAGAACGGAATCAACAGCACCGGTCATACCGGCATCGGTTATATAACCTGTTCCTCCGGCGAGTATCCTCTCATCTGCAGTCTGGATATGTGTATGCGTTCCGGCAACACAGGTGACTTTACCGTCAAGGTAATATCCCATGAGCTGCTTCTCTGATGTGGCTTCAGCATGGAAATCCACAAAGATCGAGGTGCAGCCATTGTCCTTCAGCAAGCTTATCAGCTCATCAGCCTTGGTAAAAGGACTGTCAGGTACGGGCATCATCTCTATCTGCCCGAGAAGATTGATGATACCTAACTTCTCGTTACCCTTCTCAATAATGACATAATCCTGACCGCGCCATGCAGGTGTGATATTAGCCGGGCGCACAACGCACTTAAGATCACCTATCTCAGACATGAAATTACTGTTGGAGAATGTATGATTGCCGAGAGTAACGGCATCAACGCTCAGAGATTCCAGTTCTTTTACTATCTTAGATGTAACTCCAAGACCGTGAGCACTGTTCTCTGCATTGATGATGCAGCAGTCTATGGAATTGTTCCTTAAGATATCAGGCAGCAGCGTTCTGATCGCTCTTCTGCCCGCATTCCCGACGATATCGCCAATAAAACAGATCTTCAAATTAATATCCGCCAATCTAAGCAGCTTTGCTGCATAAGAAGAGTAACATAATGCGGCTTGGAATTCCAATATAGCAATACCGGCACAGAACGTACCGGCATTGCTATATCCAACGGAAAATGAAGTATCAATTGTGATCGGACAACCACAGAGAATGTGCTTTGAGCGAGGTCTCCATGGAGTATCCGCGAAGCTTGGCTAGCTTAAGAAATTCATCCTTATCAGTATCAGCAGAGTTGAAGCTGGCATCGAACAGATGCTTACAGGTAATTACATCGTCATCGAGTGATGATGCTATCTCTTCAGCTATAGATTCTTTGATCCCGGCCTGCAGGAGCCGTTTCAGTATATAATTCCTGCTCTCCTGCTTCTTGCCTTCCCTTGCGATAAGGACTTTACGGGCAGCCTTTCTGTCATCAATGTAACCTCTGTCTACGAGTTCAGCCACAGCGGCATAAGATATATCATCCGGAAAGCCCTTGGTCAGTAAGTAGGAAACGATCTTACCGGATGAGTATATCCCGGTGCCAATGTGGTTTATCGCGCAGGAAACTGCAGAAGATACAGAATTATCAGACATCGATACCTAAGATATCGTCTTCAACTTCTTCTGTTGCAGTCTCTGCAACAGGAGCTGAAGTCTGAACTTCGTCGTCACCCTCGTCATCAGCGGGCATATATGACTCTCTTACCTTGGTCTCAATCTCAGTCATAACATCAGGATGCTCGATGAGGAACTGCTTTGCAGCGTCTCTGCCCTGAGCGATCTTACTGCCGTTATATGAGAACCATGATCCGCTCTTATCAACGATATTGTTGGTAACTGCGAGATCAAGGATACATCCTTCATTAGAGATTCCGTGACCGTAGAGAATATCGAACTCTGCCTCCTTAAGCGGCGGAGCTACTTTATTCTTAACAACTCTTACTCTTGTATGGTTACCGATAACATCAGTACCGTTCCTCAAAGTCTCTACTCTTCTTACATCAAGTCTTACGGATGCATAGAACTTAAGTGC
>DFIB01000068.1 GCA_002371375.1 Mageeibacillus sp. UBA3708
ATGGGCTGCCCCGTACCCAAGGTGGTCAAGACGGGAGCAGGTTCTGCTCTGATCAGGACGCCTGAACTGGCCGGGGAGATCGTTAAGGCTGCAAAGATGGCTGCCAGAAGATACGGGCGTCCGGTCACGGTCAAGACCCGCATAGGATTTGACAGACCGGGGGAGAGCCGTGACCTTGTGAAGGCCGTACTAGACAGCGGTGCAGACATGATCTGCGTTCATGGAAGGACCAGGGTACAGATGTATTCGGGCAAGGCAGACTGGAATGAACTTGCGGTATTGTCCGAGATGACAGGAACATATGGCATTCCTTTCTTTGCGAACGGTGACATCTGTGATACCGCATCAGCCAAGAAAGTTATTGAACAAACGGGATGTGCAGGTATAATGATAGGGCGGCAGGCTATGGGTAATCCATGGCTGTTCGCGCGGCTGGCATCGGATCTTACAGATCATTCTTTTGACGCTCATGATCCGACGCCCGAAGAGAGGGTAGCAATGCTCATCCGTCATCTTAAAGAGGAGTGCAGGGTCATCAGGGAGGAAGTCGCCGTGAAGGAATTCAGGAGCGTGATGCCGGCATACATCAAAGGTATCAGGGGAGCTGCGCAGATAAGGATGCACCTCGTCAGTGCCAAAACGGTGGCAGAGGTGGAAGACATCCTTAATAGAGAGGTTTTGGGGACAAGAGACATATGACGATGCTCATAGTGACATTGCTGTCCGTGATCGGCGGCGCGATCTGCTGCTTTGCCGGATACAGGATATTCAGGGTTGCGCTCAGCCTTGTCGGTGCATGCCTCGGTGCATATCTGGGCCTGCTCCTCTATGATTTCCTGTCCGGCTACGATATAAGCATCATGCATATGGAGTATTCTGAACTTGTGACGGTCATAGTATGTTCCGTCACCCTCGGAGTGCTGGCGTTTGGTCTTTATATGAAGGCTCTGGTAGCGATAGTCACCATAATATGCGCGTGGTATCTGTATTCCGATTCCAAGGCGATAGGCATAAGCCTCCCCTGGGATTCACCGGTCATTACGATCGCGGTATGCGTGATCTTCGGTCTCGTGATCGGCTTTGCCGTTTATTACCTTCAGAAGTGGGCGATCATCATCTTTACATCTTTCATAGGTGCTAAGATCATATCTTCAGTCCTTGTACCCTATCTCATAGCACTCGTTACCGATGATCAGGGAAGGATAGCGATCAAGCTGTTATCGGGTACTCTTTCCAACATAAACGAGATAGCGGTATCTACGGCAGCAGTCCTGCTCCTGACCGGTGCAGGCATAGCTGTCCAGATGTCTAAAAAATAAGGACAAAAATCTAACATAGATTACTATAAATTAGACTTGACCTCTACAAAAGCAAATGTTATCTTTTATGCAACAAGTTGGAACAAGCGGAATCGAGACGATTCGAACTAATTAAGCCAATCTACACACAATCTATCCCTTATTCCATGTCGAGGGCGCGCCAATTGATATTGGTGCGCCCTCGATATTTGTACCGGTATCACACGATCCTGTTGAGCATCTTACCGTCACGGAATGCCTTAAGGTTATCGGCTGCAACGTCTATAAGCCTCTTCCTTGTCTCCACCGGAGCCCATGCGATGTGGGGAGTTAAGACAAGGTTGGGGCATCCGATCAGCGGATTATCGGGAAGCATGGGTTCCCTGCTTATCACATCGGCGGCATAACCGGCAAGGCTGCCGTTCCTCAGTGCATTAGCCACATCAGCCTCGTTAACGAGCGGACCTCTGGCACAATTGACCAGAAATGCCGAATCCTTCATGAGCGACAGGGTATCGGAGTTGATAATCTCCTTTGTCTCATCCGTAAGAGGACAGTGCAACGTGACGATATCGGCACCTGCAAGCCCTTCTTCAAGCGGGAGGATCTTAACATGCGTGCCGTGACACTCAACTTCCTTAACGCCTTTATCACCGTGCAGCGTTGCCGTTACGTTCATGCCAAGCGCCGAACAGATGGCAGCAACCCTTCTGCCTATCTTGCCAAGTCCGATAATGTGAAGGTTCTTACCGCACAATTCGACTATCGGAGCCTTAAAGAAACAGAATTGTTCCGACCGTACCCATTCGCCATTCTGAACAGCCCCGTTGTGAAGTCCGACCTTATCTGCCAGTTCAAGGATATGCGCCACGGTCATCTGAGCCGTAGCGAAAGTGCTGTACTCCGGAACATTGGTGACCGCGATACCCCTCTCTTTGCAGTATCCGGTATCGACGACATTGTAGCCGGTCGCCAGGACTCCTATGTATTTCAGGTCAGGAAGCTGTTCCAACACTTTCCTGTCAAAGACCGTCTTGTTCGTTATGGCGCAGTCAAAACCTGCCGTTCTCTCCACAACGTCTTCCTGCGCAGTTATATCGTAAGCTACGACCTCGCCGACCTCCTCCAGGGGGTCCCAGGACAGATCTCCCGGATTTGCTGCAGAACCGTCAAGTATCACTATTCTCATGGCATTATCCTCACATATCCAAAAAAATTTCTTGATTTCAGCAAAGAATATTATAATACAAGAATACACATTATATAGTATCGGGAGGGGCAAATGTATCTGCTTTGTTATGGAAGATCCGAAGGAGCTGTCAGGACAGGTGACAGTCTGATCGACAAGATCGGAGGCAGATGGATAGAGAGCGCGGATTTCTTTGCATCAAGATTACCTATTCCTGCGAGTGAGCGGGATGCCGTGATCGTTATGATACTTCCGCTTGAAGCCTCCATCGAGATACTGAATGGTAATTTCTCTCCAACCCTGTCCGGGTTCCCTGTTATCTGTGTATCTCCTGACGGCCTGTTTGCAGCAATCATCAGACGGGGTGACGGTTCCACGCTTGCGGATTGTGATGAAGTATATCAGGAGATGCTCAATGTTTTAGGCCCCAAGTGTTTCAGGAGCTTCGGAAGCAATGCCGATATAGCACCCGACCTGATGACTGCGATCGACTCCTATGGAATGACACCCAATGATCCTGATAAGCTCAAGGCTTATCTGTCAATGATCAGGAGCGGTGAGAAGGTGAGCATCTATACTGATCTTCCCATTGTCTTTGCAGAACCTGCCATAGATTCCATGATCTTTGAAGTCAACAGATACTCACGTGAGACCAAGGAGTCTTTTATACAATCATATATATCCCTGTCGGGCAGCTCGTCCAAGGCAATATTCATTACATGCGCCAAGATGCCTCAGTGTGAAGGCAATCCCCCGCTGGTCCTTGTGCCCAAGCTCGTCAGCGTAGGTCTTGAACTTACGGGAAGGCTCGATCCTGAGTATGCGGCGATCCTTGTTCTTGCAACGCTCGAGAATCACGGCATAGATGCAAGGTC
>DFIB01000219.1 GCA_002371375.1 Mageeibacillus sp. UBA3708
CCACCCTGGAAGAAGCGGGTCTCTCGGGAGTTACGGACTGACGAATTAATCTCGGTCTCTCCTGTGCGGCAGGTACTCCTGCTTCCGCAGCTGATCCCGGTCTTGTCGCGGCTGCCAATCTCTCTGCCGGTCTCTCTGCCGGCCTCTCTGCGGCGGCAGCGGGCCTTGATGCAAACGGAGACTTAACAGCAGGTTCGAAGGGAGATCTCTCGGGAGGAGCAGCAGTTGCTGATGATGCCGTGGAAGCAGGCCTCATAAGGCTCTCTCTGGCGATCCTTGCAGCTTCTTCCTGTGCACTGAGCTCGGCTTCCTGCTGCAAATCCTTAGTGGACTCCTTCTGGGTATTCCTGATCATCAGATCGCAGATGCTCAGGACCTTAGTCATGAATACGGGATTCTGTGTGGTTGTGTTCCAGTGGAAGACCTTGAATGAGGCATTCTTAAGATCAAATCTGATGACTCCGTCGTTCTCTCCGTCACAGTCTCTGAGCGATACGCCTTCACAATCCTCAAAATAGACAGGGTTCTCATCGATAACGGCCATATGCTCATAGATCTTCAGGTGACTTCCGTTCGTGCCGACTATATCATAATAGCAGCCGTCGATACCGGGATCGAATCTCGGTTCGGAGACAACCCAATTGCCGTTATCCATTGATGCCGTAAGATAGAAGGGGCCGAGGAACAGGTATTTGCTTGCAAAATCGACGGCGCGCACATACATTGTGACACTGTAATAGCCGTCCTTCTCTTCAATGTTCATCGGCTGGTTCTGGTTGATGAGAACACCGGCCGGTCTGTTGATGTTCGGAATGCATACGCGAAGTGCGTTCAAAGCTTCGATCATCAAAGTCTCGCGCTCTGCTGAATTGAGAGAATTAATATTCATTACGGATCCTCCTTGTAATCTTTACGGTACGGATCAAAACAAAAACCCATCCATCGTCCATTGTAACACAAAAATTTGACAAATAGGCAAAAATTATTATTTATTAAGTCATGCGCACATAAAAGAGGGTATCCCGTCCTGTAACGGGACACCCCAGGTGTGATAAACAGTAAAGTCTTATGATCTCAGTGAAGCCTTGAACTTATCAAATTCGTCTGTAACCTTCTTGTCAGGCGAACCGGTTATGAGACTTACGATGATAACCACGATGCATGCAACTGCGAACGCGGGAGCGAGCTCATAGATCTTGCCGAGATATTCGGATGTGGGGCCTATTACGAACTTCCAGATGAATACCATCGCGCCGCCGCTGATCATGCCGAACAAAACACCCCATTTGTTTGTTCTTCTCCAGAACATTCCGAGGATCATGACGGGCGCGAAAGCGGCACCGAATCCTGCCCATGCGAAGGACACGATCTTGAATACTGAAGAATCGGGATTCCATGCGATGATGACGCCGATGACGCCGATGATCAGGAGAGTAACTCTGGCGAGTAATATGCCGGCCTTATCCGACAGCTTGATGCCGAATGTATTCTTGAGGATATCCTCTGATACGGAAGAAGAAGCGGCCAGGAGCTGGGAGTCTGCAGTCGACATCGTGCTTGCCAGAATGCCTGCAAGTATTACACCTGCGATGATCGCGAAGAGAGCTCCGTTGGAGCTGATGATCTTGGCGATGGCTACAATAATGGTCTCACTCTTGTTGATATATTCTCCTTCGGCAGCGGGATCGGGTGTAACGAGTGCCTCAAGAGTTCCGGCTTTGGTCATGGCATTGCCGATGATGCCGATGAAGAGCGCCGCGCCCATTGCGATAACAACCCAGACAGAAGCAATGCGTCGTGACAGCCTGAGTTTCTTGTGATCCTTGATAGCCATGAATCGCAGAAGGATATGGGGCATTCCGAAATACCCGAGACCCCATGACAGTGTCGAAATGGTGGTGAGGACACCATAGGAAGCGGATGTGCCGTCATTGGCATGTGTTGCAGTTATTGAGAAATATCCGCTGAGCGACTTCGCATTGTTCATGACTTCTCCGATGCCGCCTGCGCTTATGATGCCGAATGCAACTACAGCGACCAGAGCGATACTCATTACTATGCTCTGGATGAAGTCGGTCGTCGATGCGGCAAGGAATCCGCCAAGTGTAGTGTAAAGGACGATTACAATGGCACTGATTATCATGGCGGTGTGGTAATCAGCTCCGAACAGCGTGCCGAAAAGCTTGCCGCACGCAGCAAATCCCGAGCCTGTGTACGGAATGAAGAAGATGAAAATAACGAGTGCGGCAAAGAACTTGATAATGTTCTTGTCGTCACCGAATCTCTTGGAGAAAAATCCGGGGATCGTGAATTCGCCGATCTGGCTCGAGTAGACACGGAGCCTCTTGGCTATGAACAGCCAGTTGAGATATGTTCCGACGGCAAGTCCGACTGCTGTCCAGAACGGGTCACACAGGCCTGTTGCATAAGCAAGTCCGGGCAAGCCCATAAGAAGCCAGGAACTCATGTCTGATGCCTCCGCACTCATTGCAGTGACGAAGGGACCGAGTTTTCTTCCGCCGAGGTAGAACTCGCTGGAACTACTCGACTTTGAGAACCTGAATCCGACTGCGATAACGACGATCAGATAGACCACTATCGTGGCAAGAATAATGATGTTTGCGGTATCCATAACAACTCCTCGTGATGCAAAACTGTTTTGTATTATAATATACGCAATCGGAGGACTGCAAATGTTTGTTACAAAAAATTTAATAAATGTATCTGTATGTGCGGCGCTGGCATTAACGATGCTCCCGGCGGGGTATACTGCGGCAGATGAGGTGTTTGAGAGTGCCGAAGAGGCGGTAGGCAACATAGGGACAGGATGGAATCTCGGCAACACGCTGGACTCGTACGGCACATGGATCAATGCCTCTGCAGGTGATTACAAGGCTTACGAGACGGCATGGGGCAATCCCGTTACGACAAAGGAAATGATCGGCAGCGTGAAAGCGCAGGGCTTCAATGCCATAAGAATACCCGTGACCTGGTCGCAGCACATTGACGGGAAAGGCAAGGTCGATGCCGGATGGATGAACAGGGTAAAAGAGGTCGTGGATTACGCATATAACGACGGACTGTATGTGATCCTTAACGTCCACCACGATACGGGCGAGGGCGGCGGAGACAAGGTGTCCTGGATTTTTGCGGATAATTCAAATTACGATCAGAACAAAGAGAAGTTCAAGGGCCTGTGGACACAGATAGCAGGTGAGTTCAAGGACTACGGCAGCAGACTCCTTTTTGAGGGGTATAACGAGATGCTCGACAAAGGAAACACCTGGAATGCCCCGGCCGATCCTGCCTCGTACAAGGCGGTCAACGATTATGCGCAGCTGTTCGTTGATACGGTAAGAGAGACAGGTGGCAATAATTCCAGGCGTAATATCATCGTGAACACATATGTATCATCTGTGGATCAGGCAGTGCTTGATAATTTCAAGATGCCTCAGGATCCATCGGCGGGGCACCTGATATGCGAAGTTCACTGTTACAGTCCGTGGGGCTTTACCGGGACGTCGCAGTCGGTTACGTGGACAGGCGTGCACAGTGATTTCGGGCAGGAAGACAAAAATGAGATCGATGACATAATGAACAGGCTCGAGGCTTTCGCGAAGAAGAACAATGTGCCTGTGATCATAGGTGAGTACGGAGCCGAGTTCAAGAATAACGTTGATCAGATCGCACAGTATGCGTCCTATTTTGTGGGAAAGGCATCTGATAAAGGCATCAAGTGTTTCTACTGGGACAACGGTGACTTCAAGACGGAAGGCGAAGGCGGATATGCGATATTCAACAGGAAATCAATGGCATGGAAAGATCAGATCGTAAAGGCGATCGTATCTTCTTCCGGGACATCTGCCGCACCTGAGATAACTGAGGTTCCCGAGACATCAGAGACGACCGCGGAGTCTGAACCGACAGCGTCAACGGAACCGACAGCGGCAACGGAGCCGTCTTCGGCACAGACATCTGCAGCTCCCATTCCCGCACCGGAGAACGGTTCAGGAGGTTCTTTCCCGGCGGTTACTGTGCTTCTCATAGCCGATACCGTGCTTGTTGCTGCGGCCGTTGTGCTTGTGATGATATATAGAGCGAAGAAGAAATCTTGATATAAATTGTCCGTTCTTTTTGGAGAGATATTGCTATAATTAATGGAACAGATAATTCCGGGGGGTGCTGATATGCTTGATAAAGCTCAATGGGAAGGGTTCAAGGGACGCAGATGGAAGATGGAGATCGACGTAAGAGACTTCATTATCAGTAATTTCACGCCTTATGACGGAGACGAATCATTCCTTGAAGGTCCCACCGAAGGAACGAATATCCTGTGGGGAAGACTTCAGGAGCTCCAGAAGGAGGAGCGCGCCAGAGGAGGCGTTCTCGATATGGAGACAGAGATCGTATCAGGTCTTACCTCATATGGTCCCGGATATATAGATAAGACGAAGAAGGATCTTGAGAAGGTTGTCGGACTTCAGACGGATATGCCCCTTAAGAGAGCTTTTATGCCCTACGGCGGCATCAAGATGGCTGAGCAGGCGTGCCGTCAGTACGGATACACACCCAGCGAGAAGCTTCATGATATTTTCACCCAGTATCACAAGACACATAACGATGCCGTATTTGATGTTTACTCCCCCGAGATGAAGCTTGCACGCCACAGCCACATCATTACCGGTCTGCCGGATACTTACGGAAGAGGAAGGATCGTAGGCGATTACCGCCGCGTTGCCCTCTACGGCATTGACCACCTTATCGCGATGAAAGAGATAGACAAGAGCAAACTCGGCAGGTCCAGTATGCTCGAGAACGATATAAGGCTCAGGGAGGAGATCGCGGAGCAGATCAAGAGCCTCGAAGGCATGAAAGAGATGGCCAAGATCTACGGATTCGATATCTCCGAGCCTGCAAAGGACGCAAGAGAGGCCGTACAGTGGCTGTATTTCGGTTATCTTGCAGCGATCAAGACCCAGAACGGCGCCGCCATGTCGGTAGGCCGCGTATCCACTTTCCTTGATATCTACATAGAGAGGGACCTCAAAGCCGGTAAGATCACCGAGGCGGAAGCGCAGGAGCTTATCGACCATTTTGTAATGAAATGCAGGATGGTCAAGTTTGCCAGGATCCCCACATATAATTCTCTGTTCTCGGGAGACCCGGTATGGGCAACCCTGGAAGTCGGAGGAACTACATTCGACGGTCAGTCAATGGTCACGAAGAATGATTACAGATTCCTTCATACGCTCGAGAATATGGGCCCTTCGCCGGAACCTAATCTCACGGTGCTGTACACCTCGAGGCTGCCTGAGAATTTCAAGCGTTATGCTGCGAAGATATCGGTGCTCACATCATCCATCCAGTATGAGAATGATGATGTAATGAAGCCCGTGTGGGGCGATGATTATTCGATCTGCTGCTGTGTATCTGCGACGGAGACGGGCAAGCAGATGCAGTTCTTCGGAGCAAGAGTCAATCTCGCCAAGTGTCTCCTCTACGCGATCAACGGCGGATGGGACATCTGGTATAACGTCCAGGTCGGTCCGAAGTTCAAGAGGATCAACGACGAATACCTTGATTATGACGATGTTATCGAGAAGTTCACGGCAATGATGAACTGGCTTGCATCGCTCTATGTCAATACGCTGAATGTCATTCACTACATGCACGATAAGTATTATTACGAGGCGGCCGAGATGGCGCTGATAGATACCGACGTAAGAAGGACTTTTGCAACGGGTATCGCGGGATTCTCCCACGTAATCGATTCGCTGTCCGCAATCAAGTACGGCAAGATCAGGGTTATCCGCAACGAAGAGGGATATGCCGTTGATTACGTTAATGAGGGCGGCGATTTCCCGAGATACGGCAATGATGACGACAGGGCCGATGATATCGGTCTGTGGCTCCTTGATACTTTCGTTACCATGATCAAGGGACGCAAGACATACCGTAACAGTGAGCCTACGATGTCCATATTGACTATCACGTCCAACGTCGTTTACGGCAAGTACACGAATGCGCTTCCTGACGGACGCAGGTCGGGGACGCCGCTGGCGCCGGGTGCCAATCCTTCATACGGGGCAGAGAAGAGCGGACTCCTTGCTTCACTCAATTCGCTGGCTAAGATCCCTTACCACTGGGCTCTTGACGGTATCTCCAATACACAGACGATCAATCCCGAGGCACTTGGTCATGACGATGAGGAGAGAACGCGCAATCTCGTTAACGTGCTCGACGGGTATTTCGATCAGGGCGCGCATCACCTCAACGTCAACGTGTTCGGCATCGACAAGCTCCGTGATTGTCAGGAGCATCCCGACAAGCCCGAATATGCGAACTTCACGATCCGTGTATCAGGCTATGCGGTCAAGTTCATATCTCTCACGAGAGAACAGCAGGACGACGTTATCGCAAGGACGTTCCACGACAGGCTGTGAGTATTACAGGTATAGTAAATTCCATTGAGAGCTTCGGGTCTGTTGACGGACCCGGAGTTCGTTTTATGTTATTTATGCAGGGGTGCAATATGCGCTGCAGGTACTGCCATAATCCCGAGACATGGGATAAGCAGGGCGGGTGTGACGCGATGCATCTTACGCCGCAGCAGGCATTTGACATGGCCGTAAGATACAAACCTTACTGGAAGGGCGGCGGCGGTGTCACTGTGTCCGGCGGTGAGGCAATGCTTCAGACCGGTTTTGTGACGGAGTTCTTTAAGATTTGCAGGCGTGAGGGTGTAAATACGGCGCTTGACACTTCAGGAAGCCCGTTCACGTATGATGAGCCGTTTTGCAGTATGTTCAGGGAGCTTTGCGGGGTTTGCGATCTGTTCATCCTGGACATCAAGCACATAGATGATGATGCTCACAAGGCACTGACCGGCCGATCCAACAGGAATATCCTCGACATGGCACGGTATCTGTCTGATAACGGTGCGAGGATGTGGATCCGCCACGTCCTGGTCCCGGGGCTGACAGATGATGAAGAGAGCCTTACAAAACTGGGAGTATTTATCTCGTCGCTCAAAGGGGTTGACAGGGTGGAGATCCTTCCTTATCACTCCCTCGGCATCGCGAAATGGGATAAGCTCGGCCTTGAATACACTCTCCGCGATGTGAAGAGCCCCTCGGCGGAGGAGGTCAGACGGGCGGAAGAGCTCATCGGAGCGGCCCGGTACAAAGGTTATCTCGAAGAGAATTTGTAATATTTATAGAAGTCAATCTTTGCTACAATATTCCGCAGGAGGAATCGGAGTTATGTTTAAGATCGGTTTTGATAATGATAAATACGT
This sequence comes from Mageeibacillus sp. UBA3708, assembly GCA_002371375.1. Taxonomy (GTDB): domain Bacteria; phylum Bacillota; class Clostridia; order Saccharofermentanales; family Saccharofermentanaceae; genus Saccharofermentans. Next base: position 7,298 of record DFIB01000219.1, read on the forward strand.
ATCACTTCAGAGTGAGCACATCAGAGAGAGGATCGAGAAGTTCGGCGGCAAGCTCTACCTTGAGTTCGGCGGCAAGCTTTTTGACGATTACCACGCTTCGCGCGTACTGCCGGGGTTCCATCCCGACAGTAAGATCAGGATGCTCAAGGAACTCGCTGATGATGCGGAGATAGTAATTGCCATCAATGCCGATGCGATAGAGAAGAGCAAGAGGCGCGGCGACATTGGCATCACATATGACCAGGAAGTGTTAAGGCTCATCGATGCTTTCACGGAGTTCGGACTCTATGTGGGAAGCGTATGCATAACCCAGTTCACCGGTCAGTGTCTTGCAGAGAAGTTCGAGGCAAGGCTTAAGCAGCTCGGCATCAAGAGCTACCGTCATTACCCGATCGCCGGATACCCTCTTGACATACCGTTGATCGTAAGCGAAGACGGTTACGGCAAGAACGATTATATAGAGACATCCCGTAAGCTGGTTGTCGTTACGGCTCCCGGACCCGGTTCGGGCAAGATGGCAACGTGCCTGTCCCAGCTCTATCACGAGAACAAGCGCGGCATCAAGGCGGGCTACGCAAAATTCGAGACATTCCCTATCTGGAGCATCCCGCTACAGCACCCAGTCAACGTCGCATATGAAGCGGCAACGGCTGACCTGGCAGATGTCAACATGATCGACCCGTTCCACCTGGAGGCTTACGGCAAGACAACAGTAAACTATAACCGCGATGTGGAAGTATTCCCCGTAGTAAATGCGATCTTTGACAAGATCTATGGAGAATCACCTTATAAGAGCCCTACCGACATGGGCGTCAACATGGCAGGATTTGCAATAGTCGATGATGATGCATGCCGCGAGGCGTCCAAGATGGAGATAATACGCCGGTACTATCAGGCAAAGGTCGGAGTACGTCAGGGACTGTCCGACGGTTCGGATGTGGCTAAGATAGAGTTGCTGATGAATAAGGGCGGAATCGACCCGTCTGACAGAAGAGTCATCGGTGCGGCGCTTGTGCGCGCCGATCAGACTGACGGACCTGCCGTTGCTTTGGAGCTTCCGTCGGGGCAGGTTGTAACAGGTAAGACCACGGACCTGTTAGGTCCGGCTTCGGCGTGCCTGCTTAATGCACTCAAGGCACTTGCCGGGCTCAATCACGACATTCCGCTTATATCACCTAATGTTATCGAGCCTATCCAGGACCTGAAGATCAATCACATGGGCAACCGTAACCCGCGACTCCATACTGATGAAGTGCTGATCGCTCTGGCCATGTCGGCGGCGACCAATCCGACTGCTGAGCTGGCGATGCAACAGCTGGGTAATCTCGTTAATTCGGATGTTCACTCAACGACGATACTGTCAAGCGTAGATATGAATGTGTTCCACAAGCTCGGGATCAACGTTACATGTGAGCCGAATTATCAGACAAAGAAACTTTATCATAAGTAACCGCTTTCCCGGGGAGTCTCCGGGAAAGCATATTATTATACACCGGCAAGTGTTTCCAAAAACTCCGAAATGATACGATTTATCGACATTTTCGGAGTATTTCGTATTAAATGGGACATGAAGTCATGACTCCCGGCTTTTATAATTAAGCCATGAATGACTATCGGGAACATGAATTGTTGATCAGCTATTATAAGAGCCGGACTGATCGCCTGGTTCAGGGACGGTTCGGAATCACGCGTGGACATCCGGTTGTGTATATAACCCGTGATCCGCAGATTCCGGGTGTGGATTGTTACCACTCGCGGCGCTACAGATTGTCCTCTGCAAGAGGGCAAAAGTATGCTGCGCTTATCATGGAATATGAGAAGAACAAACATATCCTCGATGAACTGATCGCCGCCTGGAACAGCTTATACTGTATTTCGCCGCGTGAGATAGATTATCCGCTTACAAAGAGAAATAAGTCTATATTTACTTCCGAGTTTTTTGACAGGGCGGAGGAGATGGCAAATCCTGTGTGTATTGAGCACCCGATTGAATATAAAGGGCACATATTGCGCTCAAAAAATGAGCTTCTCGGCTGTCAGATACTCGAAAAGCTGGGGTACGAATATAAGGTCGAGATAGCAGTCGGAAATGATCCGTATAACATGTTATATCCTGATTTGACATTCAAAGTGCCCGAACAGGAAAGGTGCATAGGTGTGGAGTTTAACGGTGCGCTGGACAAGATGAAAAGCGCGGAGAAATACCTGAGCCGTCAGAAAAACTATATCGGCTACGGCTTGATGATAAGTAAAGATGTCATCTTTGTTGATATGGCAGATCCGGGGTCTTTTTATGCAGAACTGTTTGAGACGCAGATCAAGCTCGCTGTTATGGCCGGACTGGATGATATTGTTTTCCCGAATCAGATTTGAGTTGGGATTTAGTTCGGGAAGAGTTACCTATTTAGTTACGATTTGTTACCTCGATAAGTAACTTGCTAAGTAAATACAGAAGAATTTACTTACGTTGGCTCGAAAAGTTACTTATCTAAGTAACTCAATCGGTAACTCCATCGGTAACTCCTCTACCGTCTCCGGGGAACTCAAATTGATCGGCAACATTAATGTCAAAAAAAGTCAAAAACACTATTGACTTTAATTACCTCAGCGCTAAAATATAAATATCAAAGAAAGTCAAAGTCAAAAAGGAGGCAGTTTACGTGGCACGGTTGGTCGATGTCATTGAGGAGATGATCAAGCAACTCGTCGATGAGAATAACGGTTCCTGCACGATCAACAGGAGTCAGCTGGCGGAGAAGGCCAACTGCGTTCCTTCGCAGGTGACATATGTGCTGTCGACAAGGTTCTCGAGTGGTAACGGGTATATCGTTGAGAGCAGGCGCGGCGGCGGCGGACAGATAACTATAACCAGGGCACATTACATGACCGGCAAGGATTATCTTCACAAGATGATGGATTCGGTTGGAAATGATATGACGCAGCAGCAGGCAAAGAATCTCCTGACAAGCGCTGTATCGTACGGGGTGATCACATCGAAGGAAGCGACGCTGATCATGTCGGCTGTGTCTGACAGGGCGCTTGCCAAGGCCGAACCTGACATAAGGTCGGTAGTTAGAGCTGATATCATGAAGAACGCGATACTCGCGCTGATGATAACGTAAAGGAAGTGAGGTATAACCAATGAGATGTTCAAGATGCGGGAGGCAGATCCCGAACAACAATTTCACGAGGATAAACGGATCGTATTTCTGCAATGACTGTGCTGCGGATATGGGATTCTCGTTCTTCAATATGAATTTCAACTCGATGGACGGCATCAAGCAGGCTCTGAGTGCGATGGAGGAACTTGAGTTCGCCAATAACGAGATAACATGCAATAACTGCGGGATGACGCTGAGGGAGTTCGAGAATACGGGCAAGCTCGGATGTATATCGTGTTTTAATGCTTTCGGGAATGAGATCGGCAAGAGGATGCTCAGGCTCTACGGAAGTGAGGAGTATATGGGAAGGCGGCCCGGAGAGACTATCGAATATGAATACGATAAAGAAGATATTCAGGCACCAAAGCCGAAGACAGCGGGGAAGGAATCTGCCACCAAAGATATAACCGACAGAATAGCAAAAGCTGATTTCGGAACGCTGAGTGATGAGATGCTCAAGGATGCGCTTGATAAGGCAATTGCAAAGGAAGACTATACTCTCGCGGCAAGACTTCGTGACGAGATCAATTCACGTAAGGGGGATGGCAATAATGGCTAATGCAAAATGGTATGAGGAAGACGGCAGAAACCTCGATGTCGTATTGTCATCCAAGGCGGTGATCGTGCGTAATCTCAAAGGCTACAAGTTCCCCGGAATGATGGATGTTAATGAGAAGGATGAAGTCATCGGCAAAGTGAAGGCTGCGCTTGCGGACTTAAATCTGGAATTGATTTCCATGGAAGGCATCGCCGGCAATACGCTGGATGACCTGACAGACAGCCAGCTTATAAGCGATTTCAATCTTGTTGAGGATTCTGAAGGCAAGGCGGTCATGACAGACGCATCAAGAGATCTGGCGGTCATCCTCAATAATAATGATCACATCAAGATCAAGGCTCAGGCATCCGGATATACGAACAGCGTTTACAAAATGTGTGAGAATGTAGCTGTTGAGCTTGAGAAAAAACTCGATATTGCCTTCAGCAGCAGATACGGCTATCTCGGAAGCAGTGTGTACAACACCGGTCTTGGATTCAAGCTTGTGTTCACCATTGCCATACCCGGTATAGCAAGGACAGGAGACGGGCTTGATGTGCTGACAAGGAAGGTCAAGGCGCATGACTGGAACATCTACCCGTTCATCAAGAGCGATAAGTCGATCAAGGGCGATGTTTACATCATATCGAGTAATGCGGCACTCGGAACCGACGAGGCATCGGTGCTGATGACGGGCGATAAGCTCATACAGGATATTATCAAGATCGAATTGCTTTGCAGGGAGAACCTGAGAAAGAACAGGAATGATCTGCTGGAGAACAGCTTCTACAGATCATACGGGATACTGTACTATTCCAAGAGTGTGGACCCGCTGGAAGCATTGGATCTGCTGGGATGGATAAGACTTTATCACGGGTATGAGGACAGGACAGAGGTGGATATCAACTGGACTCAGATCAATACGATAACGTCACAGCTCCTGTGGCAGATATACCCCGGGAGCGTCAGCGGCAACGGACAGTCAGATGTCAAATATACGGCTGCGAGAATCGCGGCAGTACTTAAGAGAAAGTAATAAGGAGGATTGTATATATGGGATTAAAGTTCACCGAAGATACAGTAAAGATACTTGCCAACAGCAGGCAACTTGCGGACATCAGGGGAAGCAGGCTCGTTACGCCAAAAGAGCTTTTCGGAGGGATAGTGATCCATCCGGGTTATTCCAGAGAGCTTATGAATGAAGAGCTGGACGATATGGATGCGCTCAATGCTCTGCTGGGAATAGAGGATTTTGATGAGGATTCCGTTGAGACTGACAGGAGCATGGAGTCGCTCTGTGACGATGCGGTCAGGACGCTGAGGATCGATTCCAGGAAGCTGATCGTGCAGTCGCAGGATTTCTCGCAGAGGATCGGCAACGGCGGAGTGATAATGCCGGAGCATATACTTTATAACATTCTCCAGATGCGCGGAAGCGATGACGGCGGCAATGCAATTGTGAGGGCTGCAGGCGGGAACATTTCCGAGATGCTCCAGAAGCTGAGAGTCTTTTTCAGAAATGTGGCTCAGAGAAGCAGTGGTCGCAGCGACGACGATTCATACGATGATGATGCATCACCTGATGAGAGGTACGGCGCAAGGCGTTCAGCATCATCACGCAAATCCGGCAAGGGCGGCAAGCACAAGATACTTGATGAGTTCGGCAAGGACCTGACGGCTCTTGCAAGGGAGAACAAGATAGATCCGGTCATCGGAAGAGATCAGGAGATCAACCGTGTGATCCAGATACTTGCCCGCCGCACCAAGAATAACCCCTGCCTGATCGGTGATCCCGGCGTCGGCAAGACGGCCATCGCGGAAGGACTGGCGTACAAGATAGTCAAGGGCGAAGTTCCTGCAATCCTTAAGGATAAAGTGATCTACGAAATAGATATCGGAGGCATGGTTGCAGGTGCCAAGTACAGAGGCGACTTCGAAGAGAGGATCAAGAACATGCTCAAAGAGGCGGTTGAAGATCCGAATATCATACTGTTCATAGACGAGCTTCACACGATAGTGGGAGCAGGCGAGAGCACAGGCGGAAGTCTTGATGCAGCCAACATGATGAAACCGATGCTGACGAAGGGAGAACTTCAGATAATCGGTGCAACGACCGTTAAGGAATACAGCAAGTTCATCGAGAAAGACGCGGCTCTTGAACGCAGATTCATGAAAGTTCAGGTCGATGAGCCGAGTGAAGAGGATACGATTGCTATCCTTAAAGGTCTGCGTTCCAAGTATGAGGATCATCATCACATCGAGATAACTGATTCCGCAATAGAATCGGCTGTTAAGCTGTCATCCAGATATATTACAGAGAAGTTCCTGCCGGATAAGGCCATCGACCTGATCGATGAAGCTGCCGCAAGAGCAAGGGTAAGACTTACGGATACCGATGAGATCGATACGATCAACAAAGAGATAGAAGAAATCGAGAAAGATAAGAAGGATGCTGTGGAGAAGCAGGATTTCGAGGCGGCACAGAAGTTCAAGGTCAGAGAAGATGAGCTTAAAGATAAGCTTGCCGTGCTCAAGGGTGCTCTGGGCAATGGGGACGGTTCCTCCGGGTCAGATGCGAAGAGCAAATACATCGGAAGTATCACTGAGGATGATATATCTTCGATCTTGTCCGAGATGACGAGTATCCCCGTCACGAAGCTCACTGAATCCGATAACGAGAGGCTCAAGAATCTCGAATCAGAGCTTAGGAAGCGCGTGATCGGCCAGGACGAAGCCGTTACGGCCGTCGCGAAAGCGATCCGCAGGAGCCGCCTCGGCCTCAAAGACCCGTCAAAGCCGTCAGGTTCCTTCATATTCCTCGGTACGACCGGTGTGGGTAAGACAGAACTTGCAAAGGCTCTTGCAGAGGTGATGTTCGGTTCGGAAGATGCTCTTATCCGAGTCGATATGTCAGAGTACATGGAGAAGAACGATGTCAGCAAGCTGATTGGTGCGCCTCCGGGATATGTCGGATATGACGAGGGCGGCGGACAGCTCACGGACAAGGTGCGCTCACATCCTTACTCCGTTATTCTTTTCGATGAGATAGAGAAGGCACACCTCGACGTATTCAACACGATGCTCCAGGTCCTCGACGACGGACGTCTGACAGATTCCCACGGAAGGACTGTCGACTTCAAGAATACGATAATCATCATGACCTCCAATATCGGTGCCAAGATGCTGACGGCAGCATCAGGCAGGCGTATAGGATTCGGTACGATAAATGACAAAGACGATGATGAAGCAAGCCGTGACGGCCTTTACGGCGGTAAGAGCTATGATGAGGCAAAGGGAGTGGTCATAGACGAACTCAAAAAGACATTTACGCCTGAGTTCATCAACCGTGTGGACGAGCTGATCTTCTTCCGCATGCTTAATCACGACTCGCTCCTTAAGATCGTTGATAATCTTATCGGCAATGTCTCCAAGAGGCTGTCCGACAAGAACATAACAATAAAGCTCACTGATCGGGCGAAGGATTTCCTTGTCGAGAAAGGCTACGATCCGCAGTTCGGTGCGAGACCTCTGCGCCGTGCGGTTCAGTCAGTGATCGAGGACAGACTTGCCGAGTCTCTCCTGGACGGTGTCGTTCAGGAAGGCAGCACGGCGCTGTTTGATGTCGATCCGGCCCTTGAACCCAAGGATTACAAAGATGCTCCGGCATCGGCGATGATCGTCAGTGAAGCATTGACTGATGAGCAGACGGAAGAGACAGTATGACATAGGGTGCGTTCCCTCGACCTTCTGGTTCAGCTTTGTGGGCTCCAATATACTGGTGCCCATAATTGCTTTGCTGGCGAAGATCAGGGTTAAGCCGGATAAGAGCTTCCTCAGTGACGAAGGTCCCATCATCGTCATAGCGAATCACGAGTCTTTCTTGGACCCGATGGTGACAGGCCGGCTGACCCATGGCCGCAAGGTCAACTTTGTCTGCGGAGAGTTCCTCTTCCGCAGGCATTTCTGGGGTCATGTATTCAAGCTCGGAGGCGCAATACCCAAGAAACAGTTTGCCGTCGACACCGTTGCGGTCAAAGCCATGATGAAAGTCATGAAGCGCGGCGGTGTCCTCGTCATATATCCGGAGGCGACGCGTCACATCGACGGTCATACGACAGATGTTTTTGACGACGGTGTCGCCAAGCTTGCAAAGAAAGCGGGAGCCTCGATCTATGTGCAGCGCATTCACGGGGCATACATGACGATGCCGAGGTGGAGTCCGGGCTTCAGGCTCCGCCGCGGCGGGATCACCTCGGAGTTTGTACGGGTCATAAGCAAGGCGGAGGTTGATTCACTGTCCGTGCCGGAACTTGACGCTTTGATCAAAGATTCCATAGATTATGACGAGAACAAGTGGGTTGCCGGCAAAAACCTCCGGTACGGCAGAAGAAAGCTCGCCCGCGGACTTAATAATATCGCCTACAGATGCCTTAAATGCGGAGCATCTTTTACTCTCAAATGGGACGGGAACAACAGCATCATCTGTGACAGATGCGGTACTTCCTACGAGTACCGTCCCGACGGAACCATCAGGTATGATGATTGTACGACAGACCTCCATAGATGGACGGAGTGGGAGAAGAAGATTGTGGAAGAAGATGATGAGACGGCCCTGTCTGTGGATTGTGAGGTGTATAAAGAGGCGGATCAGTTCACCTTTGAGAAGACGGATGAGGGGATCCTGACCGTTCAGAGAGGCAGGATAAGCTTTGCCGGAAGGACGCCTCTTGTCTTTGACACGTCAAAGCTCCGCGGAATGGTATGTAACTACGGTTCGCACTTCGAGATATATGACAGCAAAGGGGAACTTACAAGGTTCGCGGTACCGGGAGATAAAGTTCTTTTGATACAACAGATAGCAGGACTTTCACACGAATAAGCCTATAATTACCCTTTAATAATAGCGTTGGAAATAGTATAATATTTGCCGTTAAGTGCAATTCGCACTGATATAAATAATTTATCAGGAGAGTGAATCCCATGGCAATTTATGAGAAGAAGAACGTTGAAGACCTGAACGTTGCCGGCAAGAGAGTCATCGTACGTGTTGACTTTAATGTACCGCTGGACAAGAAGACAGGCGAGATCACAGACGACAAGCGTATCAAGGGTGCCCTTCCCACAATCAAGTACCTTGTAGATAACAAGGCGAAGGTTATCCTCGTATCACACCTCGGACGTCCGAAGAACGGACCCGAGCCCGCATTCTCCATGAAGCCTGCAGCAGACAGGCTCGCAGAGCTCATCGGCCAGCCCGTTACACTTGCTGACGATGTTATCGGCGAAGATGCAAAGGCTAAGGCTGCAGCACTTAAGGACGGCGAGATCCTTATGCTCGAGAACGTAAGATTCCACAAGGAAGAGACAAAGAACGATCCCAAGTTCGCAGCTGAGCTTGCTTCAATGGCTGATCTGTATGTTAACGATGCTTTCGGTACAGCACACAGAGCACACGCTTCTACAGCAGGACTTGCTAACTTCCTTCCTTCAGCTTCAGGCTACCTGATCCAGAAGGAGATAGACTTCATCGGCGGAGCTTTATCCAATCCTGCAAGACCTTTCGTCGCTATTCTCGGCGGTGCCAAGGTATCTGACAAGATCGGTGTTATCACAAATCTCCTTGATAAGGCTGACACGATCATCATCGGCGGCGGTATGGCTTACACATTCATCGGCGCTATGGGCGGAACAGTAGGTAATTCACTCTTCGAGGCAGATAAGGTTGATCTTGCTAAGGAACTCATCGCTAAGGCAGAAGAGAAGGGCGTTAAGCTCCTCCTTCCCGAGGATACTGTAGTTGCTGACGATTTCAGCAATGACGCTAACTCCAAGGTAGTTCCCACAATGGAGATCCCCGACGGATGGGAAGGCCTCGACATCGGACCTAAGACCATCGAGAAGTTCTCCGCAGAGATCAAGAACGCCAAGACAATTATCTGGAACGGTCCTGCAGGCGTATTCGAGTTCGAGAAGTTCGCAGTAGGTACAAAGGCTCTGGCAGCAGCTATCGCTGAGTCAGATGCAGTATCCATCATCGGCGGCGGCGACTCTGCAGCAGCTATCGAGAAGCTCGGCTTCGCAGATAAGGTATCCCACATCTCCACAGGTGGCGGCGCTTCACTCGAGTTCATCGAGGGTAAGGTTCTTCCCGGTATCGATTGCCTGAACGACAAGAATACAGGCAGGATCTTTGCAGCAGGCAACTGGAAGATGAATTGCGGTATCCCTGCAGATGCTGTTAAGCTCATTGAGGCCCTCAAGCCCCTCGTTAAGGATGCAAAGGCCAGGATCGCTCTGGGCGTTCCCGCTACAGCTCTTGCAGCAGCTGTTGAGGCAGCAGCTTATTCCAATATCAAGATCGCAGCTCAGAACTGCCACTTCGAGGAGAAGGGTGCGTTCACAGGCGAGATCAGCCCTCTGTGGCTTGCCAAGATGGGCGTTAACTACTGCATCA
>DFIB01000163.1 GCA_002371375.1 Mageeibacillus sp. UBA3708
ATCTCCATAAGGCAGATGGAACCTCTGATACTTGAACCGAGCGTTATGTACTGTGCGAGGTCCTTTGAGATAAACTTGTCTGCGTGCCTCGTGGCATCAATTATCCTGACGATATAATTCTTGATGGACTCGTCGAGATAAACACGCTGCACAAGATCCTGCACATACTTGATATCCTCAAGCGTAACAACGCTCCTGCTCTGCGTGAAAACATTGCTCTCAATCCTGTTCATGATCTCCAGCTCTTCTGCAACAGTCGGATAGTCAATAACAGCCTTCATAAAGAATCTGTCGAGCTGTGCCTCAGACAAAAGGTATGTGCCCTCCTGCTCGATCGGGTTCTGCGTAGCGATGACCATGAAAATCTCCGGTGTATCATACTTCACACCGCCGATCGTCGTCTGATGCTCCTGCATGACCTCGAGCATAGCGCTCTGCGTCTTGGCCGAAGACCTGTTGATCTCATCAAGCAACACGAAATTAGCGTGAACCGGACCAAGCTTTGTCTCAAAATTGCCCGTGGAGTAATTCAGTATCTGCGTACCTATAATATCACTCGGCAACAGGTCCGGCGTACACTGTATTCTCGAGAACGCACCGCCGCACGCCTCCGTCAGCGTCTTCGCCGCCGTCGTCTTCGCAAGACCCGGCACCGACTCGATCAGTATGTGGCCGTTGACCATCAACGTCATGAGCAGACTCGTACCGAGATCCTTCTGACCAACCATCTTCTCATAGTAGTAGGAATTGATCTTCTGAACAATGATCAGCGCGTTGCGGATCTCTTCCTCCGAGATTACTGAATACTTTTCCATACTTGGGCTCCCTTAATGCTAAATTAAAACAAAGATTATTATATCATAGATGTCGCAGCGTATATGTCAAAAGTTAGGCAAAATGAGTTTACATACGGGAACACGATATCGTTCAGTCCGGACAGAATTGCTGTCTTCACCTGATTCCGTGAAGAACCCAAAAATGGATATCCGCAACCCTTGTCTACCTTCAGACAGCTTGCATCAAGCCTGCAGCTGCTTACTCGAAATAATCGAACTCGAGTTCTCCTATCTTAACGGTATCACCTTCCTTGATGCCCTTCGCCTTAAGCGCATCAATAACTCCTGACGATATCAGAGTTCTCTGGAAGTATGCCATTGAATCCGTACTGTCAAAGTTGGTGGATTCGAGCACCACGCCGATCCACTTGCCTGTCACTTCATAAACGGAACCGGTAACGACGATATCGAACTTGCGCTCTTCCTCGAACTTGTAGACCATCTCTTCTGAGTCGGCCACATCGTGGATAACGACCGGCGGAAGTTTGCTAACCATCTCGGTTATCTTGTCACATAATTCTTTAAGGCCGATTCTGGCAGCTGCACTGATGACAAAGATATCCTCATATCCTGCCTCGCGCACAGAGTCGACGAACATCTCCACTTCCTCTTCAGAAGCATCGTCACACTTGTTGGCTACGACTATCTGCGGACGTGATGCCAGTTCCTTATTGAACTGCATGAGCTCGTTGTTGATCGACACAAAATCATCGTACGGATCACGGCCGTCCTTGGCTGATACATCTACCACATGAACAAGCAGGCGAGTCCTTTCGATGTGACGTAAAAAGTCATGTCCCAGACCTGCCCCCTGGTGAGCATCCTCGATGATCCCGGGTATATCGGCAATAACATAAGACATATCATAACTCTGCACGACGCCTAATACAGGCTCGAGCGTCGTGAAAGGATAGTCGGCGATCTTCGGCTTTGCATTGGTCAGCACGGACAGCAATGTCGATTTGCCGGCGTTGGGGTAACCGACCAGGCCCACGTCAGCAATGAGCTTTAGTTCAACATACAGGTCGAGCTCTTCGCCGGGCATGCCCGCTCTGGCGAACTGAGGCGCCTGCCTTACGGCGTTGGCGTAATGCATATTGCCGAGTCCGCCTTTGCCGCCGCGTGCGATAACGACGCGTTGGCCGTTCTCTGTCATGTCGGCAAGGATCCTGTCTGTCGTGACGTCCTTGATGACCGTACCTACCGGCACTGCAATCTCGAGATCGGCTCCGCCTTTGCCGTACATCTTGCGGTTCATTCCCTTGGCACCGTCAGCAGCAACGAACTTGTGCTTGAAGCGGAAAGCTGCGAGATTGGACAGACGTGCTACCGCGACAAATACCACGTCGCCGCCCTTGCCGCCGTCACCGCCGTCAGGTCCGCCGTTCGTCACGAATTTTTCTGTGTGGAAAGACACCATGCCGGCTCCGCCGTCACCTGCTTTCACGTGTATCTTGGCATGATCAATGAACATCTGTCAGAAACTCCTTAAAATAAACAGTCTGCCGCATAATAAACGACAGACCGCGAATATTCTTCAATCAGAACAGAATCAGGCTACGGGATAAACGCTTACCTGCTTCTTGTCCTTGCCCTTGCGCTCGTACTTAACTGTACCGTCGATGAGTGCAAAGAGTGTATCGTCAGATCCGATGCCGACATTTGTGCCGGGGTGGATCTTCGTTCCGCGCTGTCTTACAAGGATGTTGCCTGCGATAACAGCCTGACCGTCACCCTTCTTTGCTCCGAGTCTCTTGGATTCTGAGTCACGACCGTTCTTGGTGGAACCCATACCTTTCTTGTGAGCAAAGAGCTGTAAATTCAACTTAAGCATTGTTACACCTCCATTAGTGTCATCTTGAATGAATGATCTCTACGTATCTTCCTCGTTCGCCGTTGACTGACTGTGCCACGTTCATCATTCCGAGCTCAGCGGTTCTCATTACGACCTGTGCATTCTTCTTCTGCTCATCAGTCCCTATGTCCGGAACACTCAGTCTGAAAAAAACTTCATCATCTTCCGATTCGCGTATCACCGCGGTCTTATCGGTCTCATATCCGCAAATGTCCTCGAGCGCATTCGCCGCCGCATAGCACAATGTTGATATTCCCGCACACACTATGTCCCTGCCTGATCTGTCATAACCTGAATGACCTGAGACATATATACCTCTGATGGAACGGTCTTCCGACGTCCTGTCAACGATAACAGTAATCATTAGCCGATTGCTGAGATACGAACTCTTGTATAAGGCTGTCTGTGGCCATTCTTACGACGATAGCCCTTCTTAGCCTTGTACTTCAGGACAGTAACCTTCTTGTTCTTGCCCTGCTTAACGATCTCACCGGTAACTGTTGCCTTAACATCAGAACCTGCCGTGATTCCGTCGTCACCACCGACTGCAAGTACTTCATCGAAAGTAACTGTCTCGCCTGCTTCACCTGCAAGCTTCTCAACGAAGATCTCATCGCCTACAGCAACCTTGTACTGCTTGCCGCCTGTCTTGATAACTGCGTACATATAAGTGTCCTCCTGTTCTTCCAGTC
>DFIB01000074.1 GCA_002371375.1 Mageeibacillus sp. UBA3708
AGGAGGTGATGCTTATGACAGCATTTGAGATTCTGAGTGTTGTGCTCACTATTGATCTGTTGATCGTAGGAATCATATCATTGTTCGTTAAGAACAAGAAATAAATAAAACCGCCCATAGTCTGACGTTTGGGCGGTTAATTCAACCAAACGAGGACAACCGTCTACTGGTAGCACCTCTCTTGTATGTAATTCTATCATCTATCAGCGAATGAGTCAACTTATTATAATCACGCCTGCGTGATATACTCAAACCCTGAGGTGCTACCTCTATTCGGTAGGCGGCCACCCTCCAATCCCCCTCACAGGAGAGAGGAGGTGATGCTTATGACAGCATTTGAGATCTTGAGTACTGTGCTCACTATCGATCTGTTGATCGTCAGTATCATTGCTCTTTGTACTAAGAGCAAAAAATAACCGCCCTTAGCCTGTAACAATAGGGCGGTCTAAACCAAACAATTGAGGGCAACCGTCTACTGGTAGCACCTCTCTTGCTTGTAATTCTACCACCTAACAACGACTGAGTCAACTTGATTACATCACGTTTGCGTGATATAATCGGATTCTGAGGTGCTACCTCTATTCGGTAGGCGGTTGTCCTCCAATTCCCCCTTCGGGAGGAAGGAGGTGATGCTTATGACAGCATTTGAGATCTTGAGTACTGTGCTCACTATCGATCTGTTGATCGTAGCCATCATAGCTCTTCTAATTAAGAGTAATAAATAAACCGCCCCATCTGTCCAAAGAAACGGCGGTTTAAACCAAAATTCGGAGGGCAACCGTCTACTGGTAGCACCTCTCTTGCTTGTAATTCTACCACCTGACACCGATCTGGTCAATTCAGATTCTCACGATTACGTGACATCCGAATAGTTCCCGCTTATCACTCCTTGATCCTCATCGCCGGCCTCAACCCGTAATACTTATAGTGAACCTCAAAACCAGACTCGTTTACCATACCTCTTACATAAACAAAAGCCGAATAATTACTCATTTTGCCGGGCGATCTGAGCCGCCAGTAGCTGTACCCGTCCTCTTCAGTCATTACGTTCTGTGATTTAGCATAATCTGTCGGCAATGCCTGTCTGTCCTTATCAGTCTCAAAGTATTTGTATGCCTCATCAATACTGAGCAGGAATACCATATCTTCCGTGTCGTTGCCGCCGTCAATTCCGTTGATGGGATTATCACCATTAACCAGCTTTGAAGAGACTATCCTGTCCTGTTCTTCTTTGGTGAAGCATTCAGCCACGAAGTCTGAATTGAGCCACTTGCGCAGTGTACAGTCCTCCCATTTGACAGACTCGAACCGGTCATTGAACGGCTTTGCATCTATAACATTTTTGGAAACTAACAGAAGCCCTTCATCATCTTTGTCCATAATTGTCCAGACTATATCTTCTCCACCGTATTTACCCATTACAACTTCATCGCCGATCTCATGACCTGTGACGGCAGAACCATCCTCTGTTCCGGACGAGACTGCATTGAAGGAATATCCGATATAGAATTCCCGGTCCGTTACATTATAAGAAGCGCTGAAAGTGTCATAATCTATCTCGAGCTCTTCGCCATTAATGACATATGTACCAAGATAATTGAATTCTCCTGACTCGTCAATCTCTCCGTATGCTTCATACCCCTCATCCGGTGTAATGCTTATGCTGTACCTGTATGTCCCTTCAGATCCGACCTTATCTACCTCCTGCCAATCATCGTCAAGATAGCTGACTTCAGCGATTGAATAGCCGCAGCCATCGGGAACAACGGGGGCACTGAACTCTTCGCCTATCCCCGGGGTATCGATGCTGACCTCGACACGGTCAATGAGCTTGTTCCACTTGGCCGTGAGGACAGTGTCTTCATCGGCACAGACATCCTCCCAGCCGGTGCCGCCTGCATCGAACCACCCGCCGAAATTAAATCTGCACCCGTCCTTCTCGATCATTCCATAGGTTACAGGTTCAAGCTCGTAGCGGAGGATCGATCCCCTCGCAACGGTTACAGGACCTGGTGCGGTCTCATATCCGCCGTTGTCAAAAGATACGGATACTCCGGACGGACTGCCGACCGTAAATCTCCATATGCCCGTGATTGTGCAGACGCCGTCAGAGCGCGAGATATCAAGCGGTACGACAGAGCTTGCGCCGTTTACTGTAAGATCAAGATCACTGGATATCCTGTGGCCGATCGAACGGAGCGAGTACCGCATGTAATAGACCTTGTTATCGCTGAATACATGATCCTGCGTGAGGAATTGCGCTGATCCGGATACATAGGACCTTCCTGCGGTGTCATTCAGGACGGCAGCTGCCGCGAATCCGTCAGAAGCAGAAGTCACACTTGCTCCTGCTTCCGGAGCGGCTGACTTGACATCGAACGACGCAAGCACTGGCGTATCAGAAGCCAGGTTGCGAAGCCTTACGACCGATGTCTCAAACTGGTGCGAGATAACAAAAAGCCTGATGTTGCCGATAAGGCTCATGGCGGGTGCTATCACCCTCATGTTCTCACGCTCTTCACCGCTCTTCTCAAAGTCCATATCGAGCATCACCGGTCCCGCGAGCTTGAGGATCGCGTACATCTCGTTCTCCTCAAACATCCTCTTTATACCAAGTTCGTCAAGGAGCTTGCCAAGTTCTCGAGCCGCCTCGAGTGTGTCAGCGCACGAACCGTTTTGCTCGCCGTTCTTAACGAGAATTCCAATATCTGCTATATCATTCATCTTGCCGGCTACGGCATCCGAATCAGCCTTGATCTCCTCATCACCGAAGATGACATCCATTGCTTTCACGAAGATGTCCTGGTACACATAAGAGACCGTTACTTCGTTGCCCGAAGCATCCGTAAAGGTGTCTGTCTTCGGTGCCGAATAATCTTCTCTCGTCGCGATCTTGTCACTCAGGACCGCAACGATATCAGATGCTTTGTCATGACTTAATGACTCTTCATCTGCTCCTTCCGCCTCCTGACAGGCTTCGCTTCCGAGCTCCTTAAGTCCCCCGGTAAGTCCCGTCTTCACATCATCCGTTCCGAGCATATTGATCTGCCCGTACAGCGTCATGTCCCACGGCGGAACAAGGCAGACAATGTCATCACCCGTCCGGTAGTTATGAATATACCCGTACTTTGAGCTGTCGGAAACCGCCTGCGCATTGACCGTACCGGGCGCCTCGAAAGTATAAGCGTATATTCTGTTCCCGCTCTTGTTGATGCGTTCATTCAGCCTTGCCGCGAGAATGTTCGCAAGAGCGCCGCCCCTGCTGTGACCCGATATCCAGTACTTGACCTTGCCGGAGCCGCCAAGCCCCACTATACCGTCAACCATCTTATCCACAGCCTTCGCGAAAGCATAATGCTCATCACTCTTCTCCGGTCCGTTAACCATGAAGTTCTGCTTCCATCCTTCTCTTCTCACGTCTCTATCGAGCGAGTAACTCTGGATGGTGACTGCTACAAGCTTATACTTATCGAAGCCGCGGCCGATGGTCTTCGTACCCCATGTATAGTTGAATCCGTCCGGGTCATTGCTGTCGAATCCGGCAAGTCCGGTCTCTTCAAATCCCGCGTCCTTAAGAAATGCGATCCCTCTGCTGTTCTCAGCTTCAACGGACGCCGCCGTCAGCTGCATTGATGCCAAAGCAAGGCCATCGTTCCGCACCGACGCATCACTCAGGAACCAGTCATCCGAATAATAGTAACTGTCCTTAAGATAGTCTGCATGAGTAAATGTCGAGAACACCTCGATCTTACCGAATCTGTATCTGTAGTCATCGGGATCTATTACCCTGTCCCTGTCGAGTATGATGCCTAGCAAGAGCGAGCACACAAGAACAGCCGTAACAGACGAAATGATAATCTTGTCTTTGGTCTTGAACATAGCAGCAAACCACCTTGCGATTGTTGGATATATTCTAACATACTGCAATAACTGCCGTGATCACCCTTCAGCCTGTCTTCTTCCACTTCGTATCAGGCTTGATCTTATCATCAGCGCAATGTCTGAGATACATATTGATAAGTGTCTGATACGGAATATCTGTCTCCTGAGACAGGTTCTTAAAATAGTCTATGACGACATTGTCAAGGTAGATCGTGACATGCTTCTTATTCCCGACCCTGATGAACTGCTTCAGATCTTCCTCTGTCTGAGGCGGGCAATCAGGATCATAGACATCCTCACGATTCCGAGCTTCCTCAAGCATCTTGATCTGCTTCTTGGTAAGTTTTTTGTTTAAATCAATCTTTTTTGTTACGATCATTTAAATATTCCTTCCTCTCAGAACTTGTGGCTTTACGAGCCGATATAATCCTTATAACGTGTTCACGTTCCGTATAAACAACAGTAAGCAACAATACTGTTCCGTTCAGACAGCCGATAGTTAAATAACGGTACTCATCTTCGCTATGTACGACATCCAGCTTCTCAACCCTGAACGGATCACCAAAGACGAGCGCCGCCGTATCAAAGTCAATATTATGCTTCAGAATGTTGGTTCTCTCTTTGTCAATATCCCACTCAAAAAAGCATTCTTGCGTATTCATATTATATGCACATCCTCCCCCTCATTGCAAGCCTAGATTTATTTATCGATAATATTGCTTTATCGATATTTGAAGGCATACTAATCCTCTTGTCAGGCATGTCTTCAATTATTCTGAATCTCTCAACGCCTGCAGATACCCCGACAGTTTGTCCTTCTTCGCTTTATCGAGACTGCGGTATTCGATCAAAAGCTTATACTCCTCGTCAGACTTGTATACTGCTATATAATCAACATTCGTATTCGTGTCACCTGTCGTTCCCGATATCAGATAATACGGATCGACCCCCAGTGTATCGCATATTATCCTCAGCTTATCCATTGACGGGTTCTGCTTCTTCCCTCTCCAGCTGCTCATTGTACTCTGAGGTATCCCGGTCTTCTCCGAGAATTCCTTTTGAGTCATTCCTCTGTCCTTGATCATATCCAAAACACGCTCGCCTATTGTCATAAATATCCCCTCAAAGAATAATTCGTATAATCGAATTCTACTACATCCGGGGTCACTTGGCAACAGTTATTGATCATAACCGTCTCCGAAGGAAAAAAGTTCTTCACAGAATTTGTGCGATTATGCGCTGATGCTATGCTGACCATGAATTCGGCTTCTGTAAGGCGGATGGCTTGGTTGACCGGATCTGTCTTCATCCTGTTTCCGTAAGGATTCAAGTTTTTTCCGCAGAAATTGCGGAAAGTTTTCTGATTCTTGCGGAATCCGCAGGATTTCAGATTTTTTCCGCATTTTCTGCGGAAGAAATACCGTTTCTCTTCGGAAACGCTTATGACTGGTGTTGCGGTACTGATCCGGAACAGGCAACCGGTTGGATGGACGGCTTACTATCTCACCTGCGGGCTATTTCCCAACCATCCTGTCAGTACAATGCCTGCGGAAGAACGCCACCAGCGGGCCGGTGAACAAAGCGGATATCAGCGTTCCGACACCGACGATCTGACCAAGCACAACACCGATTACAACACATACGATATCGTTGGCTATCCTGACTGCAGCGAACGGGACTTTGGACTGTCTCTCTGATATTATCAGTGCAATAGCATCGTGTGTCGATACTCCGAGGTCAGCCGTAAAGTACAGCGCCGCACAGAAGCACATCAGGACGATCCCGATAAGCAGGCTTATTATCTGAAGCGTAAGTCCTCCGCCCCAGCCGTCGAACAGCTTGCGGATCAGATCGGAGCTGAACTCTACAGAATATCCCAACAGGAACAGGTTTATCATGGTCCCCAGTCCGATCTTACTTCTGTCTATGAGGAAGATCACCACCAGTTCGATTGCATTGATTATCATATAAGTCGTGCCGAACTGAAGCGGTACATGAAGCGCGATCCCGTGTGCAAATGTCTGGAAAGGATCTATTCCGAAGTTGGAATAATTGAAGAATCCGACTGCGACGCCGAGGAACATTACGCCGACAACAGTCATAATGATCCTTCTGGCAAAAAAACTGTCACTCCGGCTCTTTGTTCTGCTCATCCTTGGACACCACGGACTTAGTCGCTTTCTCGATTTTGTCTCTTGTCATTATCTGAAGCCTCTCGCAGCCGAGGCACTTGACCTTCACTTCACCTCCGGCCGATATGACCCTCCACTCGCGGCTGCCGCAGGGATGAGGTTTTTTGAACGTCACGATATCGCCTTCTTTGTATTTATACAGAAAGAATTTGTTTGCCATGATACTACCCTCTCCAAATACCGGTTACAACACGGGGATTACCACCGTAGTCCTTGAGGCCCGTTACACGGGAATAGCCGTTATTCTCGAATATCCTGATCACGTCACTCTGCTGAAGATAGCCGTGCTCGACGACGAGTGCGCCTCCGGGCTCAAGGCTTTCGCGCCCAATCCTGCAGAGTCTGTCATAGAACATAAGCCCGTCGACGCCGCCGCGAAGTGCCAGCTCAGGTTCATATCTTACACTCAGAGGAAGTTCCTCCATCTCATCATCAGTTACATACGGAGGATTGGATGTAATAATGTCAAATACGCGGTCAGCAGGCAGTTCATCCTTCAGGATATCTGCTTTCAGAACAGAGACTTCTGTCCTGCAGACAGGTATGTTGGACCTGCAGCATTCAAGAGCTTCGTCAGACACGTCAACAAGGAGAAGATCGCATTCTCTGCCTGCCCTGACCAGCGAGTTAGCTGTTGATATTCCTATACATCCTGTCCCTGTACACAGATCGGCGAGCCGTACCTGATGAGACGAAATACACGGGCTTAAGTCTGCCACATCCCCCATGGGCTGAGCCAGAGCGCCGCAAAGCATTAACGCCGCATCAACCGCAATCTCAGAATCCGGACGCGGTATAAGCACGCCTTCGGTTATCTTATAGCGTTCGTAATAGAAATCGGCATAACCCGCCGCATAAGCGGAAGGATATTCCTTACCACACATCGTCCTGATTGTTCTCGGGAATGACGGCCATCATGGAAGCGATAGCGACCTCGCATATCTTCGCATCAGGCTCGTCAGTCGTGAAATTCTGAAGCCAGAGTCCGGGCTTGGACAGAAATCTGCAGAAAGGATTCTTATCGTGACGGCCCACGAATCTCAGGATCTCAAATGATATACCGCAGATAATAGGCACGAGGATAACTCTCAGCAGCACATTGATGAGCATGCTGTGTTCACCGATCACTATGCCTGCCAGAGTATATATCAGGATCGATATAGCCATGACTATGAACATGAATGCGGTACCGCACCTTGGGTGGAATCTTGGGAACTTCATAACATTCTCGGGAGTTAGCGGCATACCGGCCTCATAGCACGCGATCGTCTTGTGCTCGGCACCGTGGTACCGCCACACCCGGTTGACATCTTCAAGCTTCGACGCGAAAACAAGATAAAGGAAGAAGAACATGATCCTCAGAAATCCTTCGATAAGGTTCAGCAGAACGCTCATTCCCACCGTGTTATACGCCTCATCGACAATATACTTGGATACGATATCCACGATTACCTTAGGAAGCAGAAGGAATATACCGATGCTCAGGATTATACCGAGGCAAGCGGACAGCGTGATCAGCAGATTGTAGTGCTTCTCAAAGTATCTCTCCAGAAGGGACTTCTTCTCCTCCCCGCCTTCCTTCTTCTCTTCTTCCGGTCTGCCTTCCTCGGACAGATCTGCCGATTTCATTAGTGCGCCCGTCCCCTTGACGAGCATCTTATAGAATCTGATACATCCCCTGATAAAAGGAACCGTCTCAAAATAAGTTACCTTCTCGGTCTGCGGGAGCTCCTCAACATGGATCGTCCCGTCACCTTTCCTTACAGCGATGCAGGTGCGCTTGGGGCCGACCATCATGACGCCCTCGATAAGTGCCTGACCGCCTATCGTGGTCTTCTTGATCTCCGGCATATCGCAAGTGATTTTCTTATTCTTCTTATCAGCCTTTTGCTTCTCAGGCTTCTTATCTTTTGCCATTATATACTCCTGACTTTGCAAACAATTCTCTATCAATCAACAATTATACACTATCTCAGGTTACAATTATATTATAATTGTGGCAAAGGAGGCGTGTTATGCAGTACAGAAAAGGTTTCTCTATGCTGGGCTACGGTTGCATGCGATTCACTACAAAAGGCGGAAGCATCGACTACGACAAGGCAGCCTCGGAACTGAAGCGGGCTTATGATCTGGGGATCAATTATTTCGACACGGCGTATATCTACCCGGGGAGCGAGGAAGTGCTCGGAAGATTCGTCGAAGAGAATGATCTCCGCGACAAGATCAAGATAACCACGAAGCTCCCGCAGTATCTTATCAGGAACCGCGCCGGACTCGACAAATACCTCAACGAGGAATTGAAGCGCCTCAGGACTGACTATCTTGATAATTATCTCATGCATCACATGACCGATTATGCCCAGTGGGAGAAGCTACTGTCCCTCGGCATCACTGACTGGATCGCAGAGAAAAAGGCGGCGGGCATAATCCCCAATGTCGGCTTCTCCTTTCACGGGAGCACTGACATGTTCCTCAAGATCCTCAATGCATATGACTGGGATCTGTGCCTGATCCAGTATAACTACATGGACGAGGTCAGCCAGGCAGGGCGCGCCGGCGTCGAAGCAGCCGCAGCCAAGGGCATCCCTCTCTTCATAATGGAACCTCTCCGCGGAGGCAAATTAGTCGATCTCCTCCCTGCCAAGGCCAAAAGTGAGATTGCCGCAGACTCACACGGCTGGACGCCCGCAGAATGGGCTTTCAGGTGGCTGTGGAACCAACCGGAGATAACGTGCGTTCTATCGGGCATGAATTCCATCGAGATGATCGAAGAGAACTGCCGTATCGCATCTTCCGCACAGGCAGATTCTTTCGGAGAAGCTGAATTCGGCATGATCGACAAGATCCGCGGGATCATAAACGAGAACACAAAAGTCCCCTGCACCGGCTGCAAATACTGCATGCCGTGTCCGAAGGGCGTTGACATCCCCTCGATCTTCTCCTGCTACAATCACATGTATTCCGAGAACAAAGGCTCCGGACGCAAGGAATTCTTCCAGACCGTTGCTCTCCGTCGCGAGCCTGCCCTGCCCTCGCAGTGCGTGGAGTGCGGCAAGTGCGAGGCTCATTGTCCGCAGTCGATAGAGATACGCAGGAAGCTCAAGGAAGCAGACAAGAAGCTTAGACCGTGGTATTACAAAGCTGCCATTCCGATTGCCAGAAGATTTATGATCGGCAAGAAGAGAAATTGAACGCAATAGAATGCCTATAAGCACATAAACCTCCGGAATCCTTCAGATCCCGGAGGTTTATTCTTAGTACCTTTGACCGTGCTCAGCCTGCGATGGGACCCTCGTTAGACTCCTGAACAGGCTTGTCGTTGTCGCTTGTTGATATCACATCAGCAGCTTCAAATGTGATCACTTCCAATTCAACCGATTCATATACTGATCTCATATACAGTCTCCTTAATTCTCTTTACCGAACGCATATAAGTATACCATAGCATTCATGAATGTCTCGTCTCCATCGACCGTCTTCTTCATGTAAGTCACGGGATTGTAATTGTCTATGACGGCAAGATTACGCTCAGCAGGATCACCTTCAAAGAGATATACATCATAATCCGCATAAGTGCAGTCTCCCATGTTCACGGGAACCTTTACATAGAGAAACTTACCTGTTGTATCACATCCGGTCTCGTATTCATTGGCACCGGGATTGTCGGCTACATTCCTGCTGTATGCCTTGTAGTCGGCAATGTCAAATGACGACGGATCAGTGATCTTGAAGTAATACTTCATGTAGAGCTTCTCCTTCATGACCAGTGAAGCACCATAGTATTCAACTGCCGTTAAGCGGGAATCGACAGTGGGTTCCAGGGCAGTTTGTTTGATCTCGTTTACCGTATTATCGATAAAATCAGTATTTCCGTTAAAGTACATACCCATAGTAGCCGGATCGACATAATCCTCCATACCCTTGTCAGCCGGGTCATCCTGACGGTAAGCGAAGTACTGCTGCAGACATGCTCCGTACTTGATCAGGAAGAGGAGTTTAAGATCACTTGTCCTCTTGTAAGCTGCTTCAAGGTAATCACGGACGGTGAAGTCCTCCTTCGTTATCAAGGTCGCGCCTTTGCAGATGAACTCGGCCTTTATCGGTGCCGTCAGTTTGGTTGCATAGACGTTGAACCTGAAGAAGTAGTATTCTTCACCTTCGATCGTCTCCTTATTTGAACTGTCGAAAGGCACTTCAACGGGGTCCTCGTCATCCAAGGTAAACACCACCTTGGTTGCCTCAGCATCCCTCATAGTCTCAGGAATCCGGAAATAGAACTTAATGCCGATATCATCCGTTACCGTTGCAGCGTAACCCTCCAATTCCGGACCGACAACAGGATCCTTCAAGGGGATCAGGTCACAATTGCTGAACTGCGCACCATCGCTATAGGATCCGACGATGAGGTCTATCGAGTCAGTCTTGAACGCTTTATCAAAGAATATGCTGCCGTCCTCGCCAATAACAAGATCACCGAAGTTATACTTATCGTCCTCGGAAGTCCAGCTGACCGTAAGATCATCAATAAAAGAATAGGAGTTGTCAACATTGAGTACACCTCCGGTGAAAATAGCTTCACCGGTTACGCGAAGACCTGCACCTCCGTTCATGACGGATAATAAACCGCCCTCCTGGGTCAGGGTATTATTCGCCTCAATTCCGCAATTGATACAGGATATTTTCCCTCCCTTGACTGTGATGTCGTCAGCGTTGAGAGCTGTTCCACCGCCCTCTGTACACTCAAAGAAGGCCTTCCCGCCAACAAACGTAACAGAAGATGCGTTGCCCATCAGCGCCTGCGCCCCTGCATGGTAGACGGTCACATTGAGAACACCGGTACCTTCCGTCTGACCATAGAACGTAACGTTCCTGTTATTGCAATTGATAAGTCTTCCTGTTTGACCGCTGACACTCAGGGTCTTGCCGTCTGCAAGGATGATCTTGACATCACCGTTGATCGGCAGAGTTCCGAGACTTGTGGTGCCATAAGGTCCTCCTACGACATACCAGCCGCCTGACAACTCCTGGCCGGCCTTGATCACAAAAGCATCAATGTATTGTGTCTCTCCGTTCTCATCAACATAAGGAACATTCTTAACAGCTCCGTAAGGAACAAGCTTCTTTCCGTTAATCACGGAAGCATCAGCGATCTCTCCCTCAAATACCTCATCGCCGCAGCTGAATTTTTTGTCTAAGCTGACGGTACCGGTACTTCTGGGCACGTAATTTTTAACCTCAATACTGTCAGATGGTTTGTTCCATGACATGGTGACACTATCAAACTCAAGTTCACCGTTGGGAATATTCACCTGCCCGCCATAATACTTAAAATCCTGTACATTAACACAACGCCCGTTATTGGTGGTATTGAACTTACCTCCGGCTATTATCAGGCAACCGTAATTAGAATAGACAGGAATGGAGATGTAAGTAAAGATATTCAAAGAACCTGTTCCTTCCTCCTGACCGAAGATCCTGAGGGTATTCTCATCCAAAATTTTAAAACCTTGGGCAGAAGACAGATTGTCCTCTTTGCCTATCGTCAACGAAGCGCCATCGGCCAGTATCAGATCGACGTCTCCGTTAATAACAAATCTATTATCAGTCTGAATATCACCAAACACGACATATGTTCCGTCACTGAGCTCCTCTTCATTTCCGATAATGACAGTCGCTCCTTCAGCCACCTGTTCCCTGCCGTTAATATCTATATACTTGACGTCTGTTTTTGCAGGGATGAGTGTCTTACCGGATATATCTGTCATTTCGCATTTCCCGGAGAAGAACTCTGATCTGTCCTCTGTCATGAATGCCTTGAGGAAGACTATTTGCGAGCCGATGCTGCTCCCGTGTGTCAGAGTAAATACGGTGTTGGCATCATCCGACCAGTCAACACTGATCCCGCCTTTGGCCGAACACTTGCCACCGCTGAGGTTTACTGTTCCGCCGCTGATATTAACGGCGCCATTTGTAAATATGGAATAGTCAGATAAGTCGCCTGTCGATGTGCATGTTAACGAGGACTCATCATCACGGATATTAACATTGATATCATATTCAGAGACTGAACAGAACATGGCATCGCCGCCCTTTATTGCGAGGGTACCTTTACTCATATTAAACTGGGGATCGTCACCCGCGCTCCGGCCGACAAATGCGATCGCCGTTGAATCAAGCGTGACACTACCGCCGTACATGCCAAAACCCTTACCGTCGAAAGCAGGAGCATTCGCACCTTCAGTATAGACATTCATTGCACCTGTGCTCTTGCAGGCAGAGTAGATCCTCAAATTGCTGGTGGCAGTCTCTTCCTGAACAATATAGAGACCCTTGCCCTGTATTCTGTTGTCAGGCGTACCGATATTAAGCGTGTATCCGCCCTGGAGAATGATACTTACCGTACCGTCAGTATGCTCTTTGTTATCCCTCAACTTGATGCCGTGATCAAATGTCACATCTTCATTTATCATGTAAAAGCCCGGCGCCAGTTCAGTCTCATCACCTGTCAGGATAACAGGGAAAGCAGACTGCTTAACTCCGTTCTCATCGAAATACTCAATGCAGTAACCGTCTACGTGGAGTTCCTTGCCTGACAGTTCTTTGCAGTCATCATCAGAAAGCGTTCCTGTCTTCCCGCCGATCATCTTGCCTTCTCCGACCGAGACAGTGTAAGGACCGATCTTTGTAAAAGGCGTAGCAGTAAGACTCGACTCCTCATCATCAAAATCAAGAAGCACATCGCCTCCGAATGTATAAGGTGCTTTGATATCCGTCTTACCGCCATGGAATGTGGTGAGGGAGCTCAATCCGTTCAGATGAATACCTTCGTTTGTGCTCGTAATGCTGATTGTTCCGCCATAAATATCAACAGCTTCGAGTGCTGACAGACCGTTTGTTGACCATCCTTCGCCGCCCGTGACTGACACGTTAAGATTACCGCCTCTGATGGTCAAAGCACCTCTTGACTCAATGCCGTCAGTACCCTTCTCGGTAATGTTAGTAACGTTAATGGTTCCGCCATTCATCTCAAAGTCTTTTACGTCAACGGCAGTAAACCTTCCATTGAGCGTCAGAACACCCGAGTTATTGCTCTGCCCGTAGATCGTAAGATCATGTTCGCGTCCGTAGATACATGCGAGAGTATTCTCGTCCGTGTCCGTGTCAGTGATCGAGACTGACACACCGTCAGCAATGATGATCGTAACATCCCCGTTCAAAGTGATCTTCTCATTATATATAAGATCGCTGTCGGCGATATACCAGCCACTGCCGAGGACTGTCTCGCTTCCGTCGAGTACTGTCGCCTCGTGAGTCTTTGGCGTACCGTCAGCCTCTGTATATGACGCCTGTACCGTTGTACTGCCGTAGACATCAGCCTCGGAATCAGCTTCTTCCTCAGGTTCAGCTTCTTCAACGTCTGCGGGATCATCCGCGGGTTCTTCCTGAACAGTTTGTTCCTGCTCCTGCTCTTCTCCGCCTTCTACTTCCGTTGCACCGACGAATGACGGAACCATTCCGACCACCATCGCAACACTCAGGACCGAAGCAATTATCTTCTTACTCTTCATAACAGGGCCCCCTTTTATTAATGTGCTTAATTATGATCCGTTATTCGCGAACCATTAATTGTACCACTGCGGCTCGAAATATCAATCACTATTTTATCATCTATTCCGGGACAAAAAAATACCCCTCCCGTTCCTGACCGCATGCGGATCGGATAACGGAAGAGGGCATAAGTTGTTTATCCTATGTATTTCCTGATGTTGCTCAGATTAGCATATGTATCATACTTATCTCCGTTGGGAACAACAAGTGTCGGAGCCTGCATGATATTAAACTTGACACTCAGATCCTGCCTGTCCTCTGCATCAACTATCTCATAATCGATGCCTGCATCGGAAAGGAACTTCTTAGCCATCTTGCAGTTGGGGCATGTCTTCGTCGTAAAGAGCATGATCTTCTCTGCTTTCACGATGTCACGTGCGGAAGGTTCGCCTGAATCCTGTGCCAAAGGACCATGATGCTTCATTACCGAGTGCTCGATATCGTAGAGCTTACGGTCTTTGAACTCCTGTGCCTTGCCGTCATTCCAGTTCTGTACAGGACGGTAATAACCGGTGATACGGCTGTATGTCTCGGTCTTCTTGCCGCAGTAAGGGCACTCATCAACCTTGCCTGCAAGATAGCCGTGCGCCTGGCAGATCGAATATGTAGGAGACATCGTGTAATAAGGCAACGAGTAGTTCTCGGCAATCTTACGCACCAGACTTGCAGCGCTCTTCCAATCAGGGAGCTTCTCACCGAGGAAGGCATGAAATACAGTACCTGATGTATATAGAGTCTGAAGCTGATCCTGAATATCAAGCGCATCGAAGATATCTGATGAGAAACCTACAGGCAGATGCGAACTGTTGGTATAGTAGTAAACACCGCTTGCATCATTTGCCGTGATGATGTCGGGATAGTACTTCTTGTCGTGCTTAGCGAGCCTGTAGGATGTTGACTCTGCAGGTGTTGCCTCGAGGTTGTAGAGGTCGC
>DFIB01000126.1 GCA_002371375.1 Mageeibacillus sp. UBA3708
AGAATGGTGAGATCGATACATTCGAATACGGAGATCTCGATTCCTGGCGTGACTTCTCGGATGTAAGAGATGTCGTTCATGCCTACAGGCTCATTGCCGAGAACGGCAGGAGCGGTGAGATCTATAATGTCGGTTCAGGCAAGAGTTACTATATCAGGGATCTCGTAGGCAAGGTCGTAGAACTGAGCCCTAAGGCCATGGCTGCCACCAAGCTTCCGGAGAGACTTCCCGATGATGCCCTGATCCATTACAGGAGCGATAATTCCAAGCTCGCTGCCGATACCGGCTTCATGGCGATCTATGATGTAAATGAGACGGTCGAGTCTGTGCTTCAGGCGTACAGGCAGGGATATCAGTTCCCGATCAAGACTGATGAGGCATAACATCCTGATGTTTAAGGAAATCTACAATTACCGTCAGATGATATCGAGCATGGTCCGTAAGGATCTTCGAGGCAGGTACAAGGGATCCGTCCTGGGTTTCCTGTGGACATTTATCAACCCTCTGCTACAGCTCGTCGTTTACAATATGGTATTCTCGATAATCCTCAGGAATAATATCGAGAAGTTCTATCTCTACCTGTTCGTCGCTCTGATCCCGTGGATCTTTTTCTCGGCTTCATTGACCGGCGGATCTGTATCGATAATATCGCAGAAGGATCTGGTCAAGAAGATCTATTTCCCGCGTGAAGTCATTCCGATATCGTATGTCACCAGCAGCTTCGTCAATATGCTGCTGAGCTTTGTCGTAGTCATAGCGGTGGTGCTTTTCGCCGGAGTAAGACCTGATCCGCTCGGGATCATCTGTCTGCCCGTCATTATGCTGGTAGAATATGTACTCTGCCTCGGAATGGCGATGATCACTTCGGCCGTTACCGTTTATTTCAGGGATCTGGAGCATATCCTCGGCATCATCGCGATGGCGTGGATGTATCTGACGCCCATTGTCTATTCGGAAGATATGTGTCCCGAGAGATACAGAGTCTTCCTGCATCTTAATCCGATGACGTCGATCGTCGCAGGCTATAGAGACGTACTTTACTGGGGAACGGTTCCGAAGCTTGCCACACTGGGTGAGGCACTGTTGCTCGGAATAGTCTTCCTGGTTATCGGATGCCTTGTTTTCGGCAGGCTGAAGAAACATTTCGCGGAGGAATTGTGATATGAGTAACGAATCCGGCGCGATCAGTGTAAAGAATGTTACCAAGCAGTTTAAGGTCTTCCTCGATAAGGGCACATCCCTTAAGGAGAAGGTGCTGTTCCGTAAGCGTAACCGCTATGAGAACCGTGTAGTACTCAACGATATCAGTCTCGAGATCAAAAAGGGCGAGGCTGTCGGACTTGTCGGTCACAACGGCTGCGGCAAATCGACACTCCTTAAGCTCATGACGAGGATCCTCTATCCCGATCAGGGTACCATAGAGGTCACGGGAAGAGTATCGAGCCTGCTGGAGCTCGGTGCGGGTTTCCATCCCGATATGAGCGGACGCGAGAATATCTACACCAATGCATCGATCTTCGGACTTACCAAGAAAGAGATAGACGCGAGACTCGATGACATCATTGCTTTCAGTGAACTCGAGGACTTTATCGATAATCCGGTCAGGACTTATTCGTCCGGCATGTACATGAGACTTGCTTTCTCCGTTGCCATCAACGTTGATGCGGACGTATTACTGGTAGATGAGATCCTGGCAGTAGGCGATGCCAACTTCCAGGCCAAGTGCTTTGCCAAGATGCAGGAGATCAAAGCACGCGGAACGACTATCGTTATCGTCTCGCACTCCTTGTCCCAGATCGAGCAGATATGTGACAGATCCATTTGGATCCATGACGGCAAGATCGAGATGGACGGCATTCCGAGAGATGTCCATCCGGCATATATGGATTTCATGGGTAAGCTTCGTAAGGCTCAGCTTGCCAAGGAGAGAGGCGAGGAGCCCGAAGAGGAAGAAGAGAAGACCGAGGAAGAAAAGAAGCGCTGGGGTAACGGCGACGCCAGGATAACGAGAGTTGCGGTTCTCGATGATTCCGGCAAGGAGAACAATGTAATCCGTGTAGGCGACCCCTGCAGCATCAAACTCGATTACGAAGTCAGTTCCAAGGTTACGGACGCCGTCTTCGGCATCGGGATCTTCAGAGCGGACGGACTTAATATCTACGGAAGCAATACCAGGATCGACGGATGTCGTGTCTACGATATCGAAAAGGGCGGAAGTCTCACGATCAAGATCCCTTCGACTGCTATGCTCTCAGGCAGGTATACCGTGGATCTTGCGATCGAGTCCGGTCACGGTCTGCCCGTCGACTACTGGAAGGGCGCATGTGAGATCGAGACATATTCAAACAACGGTGATGTCGGTGCATGCAGGATAGCTCACGAGTGGCATTTCACCGATCCCGGCCTTTCCGATATCAGGTAAAGACAATGGACAGATCCGATCCTGAAGGCAATCCTCCCGCACGAAGAGACATTATCCTTTGCTGCTGTGCCGATCCTAAGGCTTCTGACAGCGAGAAGGCGATGCTCGCGCTATATCTTCTGGAATACAGACGAAGACGCGTTTATGAATTCACGGAGGAGTGCCTGACGGAACATCTGTGGATGTCTTCGGACGGCAAGCCTGTTGACGTTCCCTTAAGACACAAGAACGAATTCTCGGGCCTCAGGGATATATCGAGAATAAGCTCTGAAGACCGCGACTCTGTGCGTCTGGCGGTTATCCCGTCCAAAGAGACCGATGACACCGATCTTATCCTCCGCATCTGGAGAGAGCTTAAGATCCCTGTCCTTGTAATATCCGGAAACACAAAAGATAAGCAACTTGTAAAAGACGCAGGCGGAGGACTTTGGTATGATAATTATTATGAGTTCGAAGGTATTCTGGATTACATTTTGAACGATCCGATAAGGGCATCGAAGCTCGGAGGATCGGGCTGCAGATATGAGAGATCCTTAAGCGGTATGTGAGGAGATATGCAAATGGCTGATAACACGGTTAATGTAGAAGAGATAATGAATCAGATCAGAGAGAATATCAAGGCATCGGGTGCCGATCAGATCCCGTTGTCATTTACTGACGGGCCTGCCGCAGGTGCCATGAACCCTGCAGCTTCCGCTCCCGGCTCTACAAGTGTCGGAAGTGACGGAACAAGACTCGGCGAAGCCGTATCCTATCTTTCTTATAATTATGAAGTCCAGCCTTATCAGCTCCTGACGGGAAATCCGGTCAAGGTCTTCATCAAGAAGTGCTTCCGTAAGGTCGGGAGCTTCTTCTTCCTGCCGATCGTGGGACAGCAGAATACCTTGAATTTCCATTTCTTTATCGTGTCGGAGGCTGTTAAGGAAGAGAAGAGAGAGATCGAGGAACTGACTAAGGTTGCCGAGAAGCTCGAGGCGGATATCGAAGCCCTTAAAAAGGCCAAGGCAGGAGAGACAACATGACAGATGCAGTCAACATCATAAAGAATAATATCCCGCCTGAAGAGGAGCTTAAGGGAAGCGTAAAGATCGGAGTCAACTTCGAACGCATCAATATGCTCGCAGGAAGCGGAGCAGACGAAGAACTCGAGAGGGTACTCGGAAGGATAAGAGAGAACCACGAGGTAATACCTCAGTATCGCGGTATCAAGGAAAAGATCGGCGGCATGATGTACGGTTTTTACATCAATCCCGCAGTGGCAAAGCAGAATCAGCTTAACGAATCTCTCGCCGTCGTGTGCGATGAGTACGATAAGTTAAGACAGGAGCGCAATGCCCTTGTCGACAGGATCAACAAACTTCAGGCAGAGATCCTGAAGCTTACTCAGGAGCTGTCATGAAGATATATCAGATACTGACAACACTATCCTTCGGAGATGCGGTGAGCAACGACTGTCTCGCCATCAGGAAACTGCTTATCGACAGAGGTTATAAGACCGCGGTCTACGCAGAGAATATAGACAAGCGCATAACCGGCAGTGACATCAGCTACTATAATAAACTCCCGAAGATCAAGGATGACGATATCATCCTCTATCATCTGTCTACGGGAACAGCGCTCAACCGCCGTATAAAGGATCTGCCGGGCAGGAAGTTCGTTATCTACCATAACATCACACCCCCGGACTTCTTTGTAAGATACAGCGGCAGGCTTGCCAAGCTCTGTGCAGACGGGCATGACGAGACGGTGGCTCTTAAGGATACTTTCGAGGGAGGATTCTGCGATTCCTCGTTCAACCGCGATCAGCTGATCAGTTACGGTTATACCTGTCCGCTTCACGTAAGGCCGATCCTTATTCCTTTCGAGGATTATAAGAAGGCGCCGGATGAGGAAGTCGTCCGGCAGATGAGTGACGGAGTCAAGAACATCCTTTTTGTCGGTCGTGTGGCGCCGAACAAGTGTCAGCAGGACCTGATATCGATGCTCTATGCTTATCGTAAGCTCTATACTGATCCCGTAAGGCTTATCCTTGTAGGCAGCAGTGTCGGCACGGAGAGATATATGGCAAGGCTCAAGTGCTATGCCGATTCTCTGGGACTCGAGGACGTAATGTTTACGGGGCAGATCCCTTTCGCGAAGATACTGGCTTATTATAAGACCGCAGATGCCTTCGTCTGTATGAGCGAGCATGAGGGATTCTGCGTACCGCTCACCGAAGCCATGAGTTTTGATGTTCCGATCCTGGCATATGATTCGTGTGCCGTGCCGGAGACGCTCGGAGGGGCCGGCGCGGTCATAAAGACAAAGGACCCTGCTGTTGCTGCAGCTTATCTACACGAGATACTGAATAATGAAGAACTGCGTCGTGTCATGATCGAGGATCAGAGGACCCGGCTTAACGACTTCTCATACGGGAATGTAGCAGAGCGGTTCATGGATATATTGACCGGTTTTATCGGTAAGTGAGGCTCACAGGTTATGAAGATCTGTTTTGTAGTTCAGAGATACGGAGAAGAGGTTAACGGCGGTGCAGAGGCATATGCCAGACAGGTGGCCGAGCATATGGTGTCACTGGGGCATCATGAGGTTGACTGCGCGACGACCAAGGCTGTTGATTACGTAACGTGGAAGAACGAATATGAAGCAGATGAAGAGGTGTTAAACGGCGTTCTTGTACACCGTTTTCCTACGGTTGCAGAGCGTAACTCTGCCGTGTTTAACAAGTTGTCAGATAAGGTGCTGACATCCCCGACAAGTGTAAAAGAACAGGAAGAGTGGATGAGACTTCAGGGACCTGAGTGTCCGGCACTGACAGACTGGGTCGAAGCACACGCTGACGATTATGACTGTTTTGTATTCGTTTGCTACCTTTACTACACGACTTATTTTGCCTTGCCCAAGGTGGCGTCCAAAGCGGTCTTCATTCCTACGGCGCATGAGGAGAGACCGATACATCTGGATATTTTCGCTCATATGTTTACGCTTCCGGCTGCATTCTATTACAATACCCCGGAAGAAAAAGAACTGACATGCCGTCTGTTCCCTTCTGCTTCCGGAAAGCCCGATAATGACGGCCGCGGAGGCGTTGGTGTCGAGATCCCCGATGGCGTTGATGCGGATGCATTTAAGGCCAAGTACAACCTCGATAACTTTATCCTCTATGTCGGCCGTATCGATGAGAATAAGTGCTGCCCCGAACTGTTCCGCTATTTTACCGAATACAAGAAAAGGAATCCCGGGTCGGATCTCAAGCTTGTACTGATGGGCAAGGAGATCGTGCCGATCCCCAAACGTGACGATATCATATCGCTCGGCTTTGTAGATGAGTGGGACAAGTTCTCCGGCATGGCGGCTTCACGGTTCTTCATCCTTCCGTCCAAATATGAGAGCTTGTCGATCGTTGTTCTCGAGTCGATGAGCCTTTGTAAGCCCGTGCTCGTTAACGGGCTGTGTCCGGTCCTTAAAGGACACTGCGTCAAGAGCAACGGCGGACTTTACTATACCGATTACTATGAATTCGAAGGCTGCGTGAACTACATGTTAAGCCACCCCGAAGAGATGGCGGTAATGGGAGTCAACGGCCGCAGGTATATCGATGAGAACTACACCTGGAGCGAGATCGTTAAGGGGTATGAGAGGCTGATCGCCGAGATCTGATCACATCTCTTTCTTGAAATGACGGAAGTCCTTCAAGGCTTTCCGTCCGATCTTGAAAATCTTACGGATGTTGATCGAGTTCTTGCCGCCCTGACGAGGCTTAAAAGTGATCACGCGGAATTCGACATTCTCTTTATAGTGAACGAAATAGGTTGTCAGCATGATGTTGGGGATATTGTAATCCTCCGGCAGGCGGCCGAGATATTTGGCGACAACATCACTCTTCATGAGCCTGAAAGGTGCGTTGGAATCAGGCACCTTTACTCGAAAATAC
>DFIB01000166.1 GCA_002371375.1 Mageeibacillus sp. UBA3708
CAAGCCGTAATCGTCTGCGCATTTCTTGAGACCGTCAAGCACATTGCTGAATACCACTCCGTATTTGCGTGCTTTGCTGCAGTCCATCCACAGATTATGACCGGGAGGCGAATCAGACAGATTAATGTCATTGCCGATATATTCTGCGAATTCTCTTGTTATCTCATATATCGATCTGTCAGTCTCGCTTCCGTAATTATATGCTCCGCCGGGCAGCTTGATGACATTCGCGATATTGTCCGCCACTTCCTTCACGTAGGTAACTCCGCGGTACTCCCGCGTGCTGAATCTGAGCTCGTCCGCATTAAGAACGAGCGACATGTAATTGGCTCTTACTGCTCCGAAGTCGTACATCCACTCTGCTCTGAGCATTACCGCATCAGGGTCAATGTCAAGAACGCGCTGTTCCATCTCCAGCTTGTGTCTGGAATACGTGTTGCCGGGATTCACGGTATCTTCCGTGTACGGACCGCCTTCCTCACATGAGTTGTATACCTGATCGGAGCTGAAGCAGATGAGCTTGCGTCCGCGGCACGCTTTGGCAAGCATTACGGGGAGGTCAACATTAGCTTTGTAAGAAGCTTCAGGATCCGCCTCACATGCTCCCATATCAGATATCGCTGCGGTGTGAACTATAACGTCTGCACCGCTCTCATCTATGATCCGGTCAATGTCTGTTTGAGTTACTCCCCTGAGAGAAGGAGATGCGGCCGTGCCGCTGCATGTCGTGAATATCTTATTACCTACGAAGCCTTTTGCACCTGTTATGAGGATGGTCATTGGAATGTCTCCTTTCGGGCGGCAATATCGTAATAATTATATATTATCATCCTGCTGTCCAAAGCAGTTTGACAAAATCTTTTGATTTTTGTATTCTGATAGCATGATAGAGAGATTCTTGCTTGTTAGGCCGTATTACGGCATTAATGTCCATACAGATGCACAGGGTGAATACGGAACTGTGTTGGGGAGTAATGATGTTTTCCCCGATCTCCCTCTGATCACTGCCGCAACGATACTCAATGAGTCGGATTCACATGAAGTCAAGGTAATCGATGCAGTTACCGAAGACAGGATGCTTCCCGATGAACTGCTCAGGAAGATCGCGCTGCTTGAGTACGACAAGGTTCTTGTCAAATCAACCGCACCCACCTTCAAGGCCGACCTGGAGTTATGCAGGCATATCAAGGCCGGTAATCCTTCCGCATATGTCATGATCGACGGACAGGCGGTACGTCACCTGAAGGATTGGATCTATGCCAATACGGATATCGATCTTGCTATAGAAGAACCTGTCGATATGTATATCTACAGGTATGTCCACGGGGCCGCAGCCACTGTCAGCGACATGCCCACTCCCGACTACACTCTTGTCAACTACAGGAAATATACCGACGACTACAACAATATCAGACTTACCATTCAGGCAAGCCGCGGATGCCCGATGTCATGCGCTTATTGCCCCTATATCAAGTATTACGGGAAATATGAGAGCAGAGATGCAGACAAGGTGATCGGAGACCTCAAGGCAGTCACATCACTTGGTGCAGACCTCATTCAGTTCAGAGATCAGTTCTTCACCTGTGACAGTAAAAGGATCCGTGAGCTGTGCAGGCGTATCATAGACGAAGGCATCAATGTCAGATGGATCTGCGAGACAAGACTCGACAGTCTGACCCCTGATCTCATAGATCTTATGAAGGAAGCCGGATTGTTCCTTATCTGCTTCGGAGTTGAATCAGGAGATCAGAATATACTTACTGAATACAACAGCAATAAAGGAAATATCGATTATCAGAGAAGCACAGTCGAATACATTAAGAACGCGGGAATACTGACGATGGCCTTCTATATTACCGGCTTTCCCGAAGACACGTGGGAGACACTTCATGCGACATACAGATACGCTGACACCGTCAACAGCGACATCGCAGCATTCAACGAGTACACGGAGTTCAACCTCTCTTCTGAGAGTGATATATCCCCTGATATCTTCTGTTCCTTTGAGAACGCGACGGCAGCCAAGGGATTGTCCAGCCTCAGCAAAGAAGAGATCCGTTACGCTGTCGAGCTGTTCAGCACGATGTACACTCTGAAGCACGATACTTTGGAGAAAGCATACAACTATAATCACAAGCAGCTCTGTGACAGCCGCCGGCTTGCATCTAAGCTCAAAGGTCACGAGAACGATCTTGATGAGCTGAGCAGGATCATCAGAGAGTCATCCTGACATAATCCCGTCTGCTTAAGTGTACAGTCCCTTTATGCTCGGATATAGCTTCTTATAGAACTCATACCGTTCATTATATCTAGCAGCGATCGTCTCATCAGGTTCAATGATGCTGTCATATTCGACTATCTTCTCAGACGCCCCGATCACGTCATGGTATACACCGTCACCGACCGCAGCCAGTATCGCTCCTCCAAGCGCAGGCCCCTCATCATTCTTCAGCGTCTTAACGCGGATATTGAGAACGTTGGCCATTATCTTGCGCCACAGCCGGCTCTTGGCTCCGCCACCGCATATACATGTCTCCCGCACATCGATACCCATGCCGCGCGCCACCTCCAGACAGTCACGCATACCGTAGGCAACACCCTCAAGCACAGCCTGCGTCATCTGTGTCCGCGTCGTATCCATGCTCATTCCGATGAACATGGACCTGACCTTGGGATCGTTATGCGGTGACCTCTCCCCCATCAGATACGGCAGGAAGAACACGCTGTTCGCACCCAGGTCATCATCGGTGATAACACTCTGCGCACCTGCATAATCATCATCTCCGAGGATACCGCTCATCCACCACTTGTTACACGAAGCCGCAGAAAGCATGCATCCCATGATATGGAATCCGCCGTCAGCGTGAGCAAAGGAATGAATTGCATTATTCCCGAGCTGCACGAAAGCACTGTCTGTGATAAATATGGTACCTGACGTTCCGAGCGAGATATTGCATCTGCCTTTGCCCACGGTCCCTGTACCGATGGCCGCCGCTGCATTATCACCTGCGCCTGCAACTACTTTGACGTCATTTGCAAGACCAATGCTCTCTGCCACATCACTCTTCACAGTCCCGGCCACATCACTGCTGTGGTGAAGTTCAGGGAGCATGTCCTCCGTAACATGACAGATCTCCATCATCTCATGTGACCAGCACCTGTTCCTGACATCGAGAAGGAGCATTCCCGATGCATCGGAATAATCGCAGCTGAACGCACCTGTCAGCCTGTATATCAGATAATCCTTCGGCAGCATGATCTTTCTGATCTTCGCGAAATTCTCAGGCTCGTTCTTATACACCCACAATATCTTCGGCGCGGTAAACCCCGCGAAAGCAATATTGCCCGTATATGCCGCCAGCTTATCCGTTCCGATGACCTTGTTAAGATAGTCCGTCTCTTCCCCTGTCCTGCCGTCGTTCCAGAGTATCGCAGGCCTTATGACGTTACCGTCCTCATCCAGAATGACAAGACCGTGCATCTGACCTCCCACGCCGATGCCGCGGATCAGAGAAGGATCGATGTCTTTGATCAGTTCACTTATCCCCTCAACAGTATTATCGAACCAGTCGTAAGGATCCTGCTCAGACCATCCGGGCTTGGGGAAGCTGATCCCGTACTCCCGTGTCACTTTATTGATGATCTTACCTTCTCTGTCCATCAGCAGGAGCTTAACGCCGCTCGTGCCGAGATCAACACCTATGTACATACTGACCTCGCTTTGTCTGCCTTTCGAGGTGAAAGGCGAATTAAGGATTAAAAAAGCTGCCCCATACATATGAGGCAGCCGTGAGCACAAAAACGCTTATGCGAACGGATTCTCTGTCCTGTAGAGAACGCCGGCAGGACGGTTGTAGTCGATCTCGTCGACATCAACACCGATCAGCTTGAACACCTCATACATCAGCTTACCGTAGTGACCGAATGCGATCGCCGCATGGTGAGGATAATTCTTCTCAACGAGAACATGCCTGTAGAATCTGCCCATCTCGGGAATCGCGAAGATACCGATTCCGCCGAAGGACCTCGTCTTGACCGGAAGGATCTCACCTTCGGCGATATACGCGCGGAGCTTGGCATCAGATGTTGACTGGATCCTGTAGACAGTTGCCTGACCGGCAGCTATATCGCCTTCCAGAGTGCCGTTTGTAACTTCCTCGGGAAGCGTCCTTGCCATGATCTTCTGGTATTTCA
>DFIB01000004.1 GCA_002371375.1 Mageeibacillus sp. UBA3708
TCGTGCTGCAGGGCGGCGAAGATCCGTACTACACTGACGAGAAGATCATCAGGATCATCCGCAGTATCAAGAGTGAGCACCCGGATGTTGCAGTCACACTGTCCATCGGAGAGAAGAGTTATGATTCATACAAGTCTTTCTATGAGGCCGGAGCTGACCGCTATCTCCTGAGGCATGAGACGGCTGACTACGATCACTACGCCAGGCTCCACCCCTCTTCCATGTCGGCTGCCAACAGGCAGAAATGCCTTCGTGAACTGAAGGAGATCGGTTACCAGACAGGCGCGGGATTCATGGTCGGATCGCCATATCAGACATATGAGAATATCGCAGACGACCTTCTGTTCCTCAGACATCTCGACCCTGCAATGATCGGTATCGGACCTTTTATACCGCACCGGGACACGCCTTTCGCGGATCAGGATCAGGGATCACTTGAGCTGACATTGTTCCTGCTAAGCGTGATAAGGCTAATGATCCCGGAAGTTCTTCTTCCTGCAACGACGGCACTCGGAACCATCGATCCGAGAGGAAGGGAACTCGGAATACTCGCGGGAGCAAACGTTGTAATGCCCAACTTATCCCCTGTCGGCGTCAGGAAAAAGTATGCACTTTACGACAATAAGATCTGTACCGGCGAGGAAGCGGCAGAATGCATGAACTGCCTCGGCAACAGAATGAAGAATATCGGCTATGAGCTCACCGTAGACCGCGGTGACAATATCAAATTCAAAAATAATATAAGAGAGGTTTAATTATATGTACGATCCCAAATCACTTAAAGCAGAAGAATTCATCGATGACAGCGAGATACTTGAATCGCTTAAGTACGCCGATGAGAACAAGGACAATGTGGAACTGATCGATTCGATCATTGAGAAGGCAAAGGAACGCAAAGGTCTTAATCACCGCGATGCGTCAGTTCTCCTTGCATGTGATATTCCGGAGAAGAACGAGGAGATCTTCGCTCTTGCCGAGCAGATCAAGAAGGATTTCTACGGCAACAGGATCGTCCTTTTCGCGCCGCTATATCTGTCCAATTATTGTGTTAACGGATGTATCTACTGTCCGTATCACGGTAAGAACAAGACGATCCCGAGAGTCAAGCTGACACAGGAACAGATAAGGGATGAGGTCATAGCACTTCAGGACATGGGACATAAGAGGCTTGCGATCGAAGCCGGCGAGGATCCGGTCAACAACCCGATCGAGTATATCCTCGAGAGCATCAAGACCATCTATTCCATCAAGCACAAGAACGGCGCGATCAGACGTGTTAATGTCAATATCGCCGCTACGACAGTGGAGAATTACCGTAAGCTCCATGAGGCGGGCATCGGTACATATATCCTTTTCCAGGAGACGTATCATAAGGAGTCTTATCTTACGCTCCACCCTACCGGGCCCAAGCATGATTACGCTTATCACACAGAGGCTATGGACAGAGCAATGGAAGGCGGCATAGACGACGTGGGTCTCGGCGTTCTGTTCGGTCTCGATAAGTACCGTTATGAGTTCGCAGGACTGCTCATGCATGCGGAGCACCTTGAGGCGGTTCACGGCGTAGGTCCTCATACTATCTCAGTTCCGAGGCTCTGCCCGGCTGATGACATCGATGTAAACGACTTTACCAACGCTATTGACGATGATATTTTTGCAAAGATAGTCGCCTGCATAAGGATAGCCGTTCCCTACACCGGCATGATCGTATCAACACGTGAGTCACAGAAGTCGAGGGAACGCGTCCTCCACCTCGGAATATCGCAGATCTCCGGCGGTTCAAGGACTTCAGTCGGCGGCTATACAAAGGAGGATCGTCCTGAAGATACGGTCCAGTTCGACGTATCCGATACAAGATCTCTTGATGAGGTAATGAAGTGGCTGATAGACATGGACTATGTGCCCTCATTCTGCA
Source organism: Mageeibacillus sp. UBA3708 (assembly GCA_002371375.1). Taxonomy (GTDB): domain Bacteria; phylum Bacillota; class Clostridia; order Saccharofermentanales; family Saccharofermentanaceae; genus Saccharofermentans. Next base: position 1,916 of record DFIB01000004.1, read on the forward strand.
CCGCATGCTACCGTGAAGGAAGGACCGGCGACAGATTCATGGCGCTCTGCAAGGCAAAACAGATCCAGAACTGCTGCCTGCCCAATGCCCTCATGACGTTGAAGGAATATCTTGTGGATTACGCATCCCCTGAGACACGTGCCGCAGGCGAAGTGCTCATTGAGAAAAACATCCCCGATGTTACAAATGAGAAAGCACGCGCAGTTCTCCGTGACAGACTTGTTGCTATCGAGAACGGAGAGAGAGATTTCAGATTCTGAGGTAACAGTATGGAGCGAACTCACATTGCCTTCTTCGGGCGCCGCAATGCAGGCAAGTCAAGTCTGGTGAACAGATTCACTTCTCAGGAGCTGTCAATAGTATCCGATGTTCTGGGCACAACGACAGACCCCGTACGCAAGACAATGGAGCTGCTGCCGCTGGGACCTGTTGTGATCATCGACACGCCCGGAATTGATGATGACGGCGTACTCGGTGATAAAAGGATCGAGAGAAGTATCCGTATCATCGATGAGACCGATATCGCTGTCCTTGTAGTTGACGGAAGTATCGGGATCGGTGATGATGAATCGCATCTTATCGACGTATTTAAGAGCCGGAATATACCGTATATTATCGTCGTTAACAAGAGCGATATGGAACTTGCCGGGATTGCCGAGACCATGCCTGAGGGTTCCCTTTTTGTCAGCGCTCTGACAGGCGACGGCATAGAAGAGCTGAAGGAACGCGTTGCCGTGATCATCAGGAAGCGCAAGGTCCGTCCCCTCGTATCCGATCTTGTCTCAGAGGGCGATATGGTAATACTGGTGGTGCCGATCGATAAGTCCGCACCCAAAGACAGGCTTATACTGCCTCAGCAGATGGTTATCAGAGATTTGTTGGGCAAAGGCGCCATTCCCGTAGTCACGAAGGATACTGAATTAATACTCGCGCTGGACAAGGTTAAGGATCCTGTTCTCGTAATAACCGACAGTCAGGCTTTCGGGAAGGTATCGAAGATAGTTCCCGAGAGCATCAGCCTGACTTCGTTCTCAATACTCATGGCCAGGTTCAAAGGAACTCTCGACCAGGCGCTCGAGGGCGCATACACGCTTGATAAACTCCCCGACGGTGCCCGTATCCTGATAAGTGAAGGCTGTACGCACCACAGGCAGTGTGAGGACATAGGCACCGTGAAGTTGCCGGGATGGATCAGAGATTATACCGGCAAGGATTTTGAATTCTCATTCACGTCCGGACTTGAGTTTCCGAAGGATCTGTCCTCCTATGATCTCATCATCCACTGCGGAGCCTGTATGCTTGGCGAAAGCGAAGTGCGGAGCCGATATGAGCATGCATCATCCCAGGGCATACCCATGACTAACTACGGTATCGCCATCGCGCATATGAAAGGCATACTGGACAGAAGCGTGGCTGTGCTTAAGAACAGATAACGCCGCCCGTAGAGGGCTTGACGGAGAGTAACTTGAGTGGGCGGGATCGGCTTGTAACCTGTTTCCGCAAACATCAATTTCCGCAAATTCCGTGAATAACCAAAAACAAACGGCTGCCTCTTATCGGGACAGCCGCTTTATTATTGCTGTTAAGCTTAGTTTTTACCTTCTACCCTTGAGGAGTGCAATGTCATCAAGGAATCCCTTAGGATTTCTGACCTCGAGCTCGCCCTCAACCTGAACGATCAGGTCATTGGCAACACCCGTAAGGATCAATACTGAAGTTCCGGCAAACCATACATTCTGCAGACCCGTAAAGATACCTACAACTGTAGGAACGATACATACGAGAATGAGGAAGAATGCATCAGCCCAGTTGAGCCTGAATGCAACCCTGGATATATAATCCGATGTTGGCTTACCTGCTCTTATACCGCTGATCGCACCACCGTTCTTGTTGATGTTGTTAGCGATCTCGATCGGATGGAACTGGATCGCGGAATAGAAGAACGTGAATCCGATGATGAGCAATACATATACGATATAGTAATAAGCACTTCCCGTAAATGCCTTTGCAAACCAGTTAGCTACTGTTCCGTCCTCATTGGCCTTGGCACTGAAGAAGAATGTAACTATCATCGAAGGAACGGCAAGGATACTCATTGCGAAGATAACCGGCATAACGCCTGACTGGTTGACCTTCAAAGGAATGTAATCCTTGTTGCCGCCGCGCTGCGATCTTCCGATCGTCTTCTTTGAGTACTGAACCGTAAGTCTTCTTTCTGCATTCTGTACGTAGAGAACGAATACAATGATGCCTACGGCGATCAGAGTAACTCCGACGAACAGAAGGATACCAACTACCACACCTACTGCCTGATTCTCAAAAGAGGTGGCAACGTCGACACTCTTTGCATACAGTGTCTTGGCCATATCAGGAAGTCTTGTAACGATACCGGCGAAGATGATAAGCGATACACCGTTGCCGATACCCTTGTCATTGATCTTCTCACCGAGCCATACGACAAGACACGTACCTGCGGTAAACGACAGGATAACGATCATTGCGTTGAGCCAGGTGGGAAGTGTGGATATCATCGCGGATCTGGTCGAGTAGCAGAACAGGCATGCCTGTCCGAGAGCAAGACCGATAGCTGAATATCTCGTGATCCTTGTAATCTTCTTCCTTCCGGCTTCACCCTCTTTTGACAGATCGTCAAGAGCGGGAATTACAACCTGAAGGAGCTGAATGATGATCGATGCGTTGATGTAGGGTGATATACCCATCGCAAAGATCGTTGCACGGTAGAGACCGCCGCCGGATACAAGGTCCATGATGGATCCGAGCTGACCCCACTGTCTGACAAGTTCGGTAAATTTGGCGCCGTCAAGTCCGGGAACCGGTACGAGACCGCCCAGCATGAAGATGCCGAGGATGAAGAAGGTATAAAGCAGTCTTTTACGAATACTTTCAACATTGAATGCTTTTACAGCGATATCGAAAATACCCTTCATACCTTAAACCTCCTGAACTGAGCCTCCGGCCTTCTCGATCTTCTCTTTTGCTGATGCAGTGAACTTTGCAGCCTTAACATCGAGCTTCTTTGTCAGATCGCCGTTACCAAGGATCTTTACACCATCATTGATCTTGGGAAGAGTGATGATTCCTGCCTCAGCGAGTGCCTTTGCATCAACTGTTGCACCGTTATCCAGCTTCTCGAGATCTGATACGTTTACCTCGATATAAGCGGGAGCGAAACGCTTGTTGTTGAATCCGCGCTTAGGCAAACGTCTGTAAAGGGGCATCTGACCGCCTTCAAAGCCGGGACGTACACCGCCGCCGGAACGAGCCTTCTGGCCCTTGTGTCCGCGGCCTGCTGTCTTACCGTTACCGGTAGCGGCACCACGGCCTTTACGGAATGCGGTCTTGTTACCGCTTGAAGTCATTTCATTGAGCTTCATTACAATGTACCTCCATTAAACTTCTTCAACAGAAACATAGTTCACAGCTGCTTTGATCATGCCGCGAATAGCTTCATTGTCAGGCTTCTCAACTGTCTGGCCGATCTTCTTGAGACCAAGTGCTGCAACAGTTGTCTTGGGCTTCTTCTGTGCCTTGTTCGTACTCTTGACGAGTGTAATCTTCAAATTTGCCATAAGTTACACCCTCCTTAGCCTATCTCTTCGATGCTCTTGCCGCGAAGTCTTGCAACTTCCTCGGCAGACTTGAGGCTCTTAAGACCCTCAATGGTTGCGTTAACCATGTTGTTAGGGTTGTTGGAACCGATGGACTTTGTACGGATATCCTTGATGCCTGCGAGCTCGCATACTGAACGAACAGGACCGCCGGCGATGACACCGGTACCTGATGCAGCGGGCTTCATAACGATCTTGGAAGCACTGTAAAGACCAAGTGTCTCGTGAGGGATCGTTCCGTTAAGAAGTGTTACCTCAACAATGTTCTTCTTAGCCTCTTCAATACCCTTGCGGATAGCCTCGGGAACCTCGGCTGCCTTACCGATACCCTTACCGATGTGACCATTTCTGTCACCGACGATAACGAGTGCGGCAAAACGCATATTCTTACCGCCCTTTACGGTCTTAGAGACACGGCCGATATGAAGAACTCTCTCTTCGAAGCCGCCTTCATTCTCTCTGGAATAATTATTCTTAGAATCAAAAGCCATTTAATTTACTCCTTCCGCTTAGAATGAGAGACCGGCTTCTCTTGCCGCCTCTGCCAAAGCTGCTACTCTTCCGTGATAGAGATATCCGCCACGATCGAAAACAACTTCCTTAACTTCCTTAGCCTGTGCTCTCTCGGCAATGAGCTTGCCTACGAGCTTAGCTGTCTCGATGTTACCGCAGTTGTTAACTGATGACTTAACATCCTTGTCAAGCGAAGAAGCGCTGGCAATTGTTACGCCCTTAACATCATCTATAACCTGGGCATAGATGTGTGCATTGCTTCTGTATACGCAAAGACGGGGGCATTCGGAAGTTCCGGAGAGCTTCTTTCTTACACGAACGTGCTTTCTCTTACGAATCTCGTTCTTATCAATCTTGTTAATCATTTGATCTTTACCCCCTTACCTTACTTCTTAGCTCCGGTCTTACCTTCCTTGATGATAAGGTGCTCATCGGCATACTTGATACCCTTGCCCTTATAAACATCAGGAACTCTGAACGAACGGATCTTTGCTGCTGTCTCGCCAACGAGCTGCTTGTCTGCGCCCTTAACGATGACCTTGTCCTGAGAGGGAACCTCAAGAGTGATACCCTTGGGCTCAACGATCTCAATGGGGTGTGAATAACCGAGGTTGAATACAACCTTGTTACCCTGCTTTGTAGCCTTGTAACCTACACCATTGATCTGGAGTTCCTTGGAGAAGCCCTCGGATACACCAACGACCATGTTGTGGATCAATGCTCTTGTGAGACCATGGAGAGCTCTGTGCTGCTTCTCATCTGAAGGTCTCTCAACCGTAATTACGCCTGCATCCATCTTAACTGTCATATCGGGATGTACATCGAGCTCGAGAGTCTCTTTTGCACCCTTAACAGTTACGTGCTGTCCGTCGATCTTTACATCAACGCCTGCAGGAATCGTGATCGGTTTTCTACCAATTCTTGACATAATTTTGTTCCTCCTGCTCTTTAGATTGTGCGCCTTTCGCGATTCCACGGTATGTCTGCCGGGGAGTCAGACGCTTTTCAGAGTGTATTTATAGCTCCGGATAATACCGTCAAGCTATTATTACCATACGTAAGCGAGTACTTCGCCGCCAACGCCCATCTTCCTTGCCTTCTTGTCGGTCATAACGCCCTTTGAAGTGGAAACGATAGCGATACCGAGTCCGCCCAAAACATTAGGAAGGTTGTCCTTGTCTGCATAAGCACGGAGACCGGGCTTACTTATTCTCTTGATGCCGGAGATAACATGCTTCTTACCGGAGTACTTGAGAGTGATATTGATCATTCCCTGCTTGTTATCCTCTGCTACATCAAACTTCTCGATGTAACCTTCGTCCAAAAGAATCTGAGCAATAGCTTTCTTAAGATTTGAAGCAGGAACCTCTACTGTGGGGTGACCTGCGCTGCCTGCGTTACGGATTCTCGTAAGCATATCTGCGATAGCATCTGTGATCTGCATTGTATTTTCCTCCTGTTCTTCCAGACTTACCAGCTTGCCTTCTTGACACCGGGGATCTCGCCCTTATATGCAAGATCACGGAAGCACAGACGGCAAACACCGTACTTACGGATGTATGCGTGAGGTCTGCCGCAAATCTTGCAACGGTTGTGCTGCTGTGTAGAAAACTTAGGAGTCCTCTGCGATTTGTTAATCATTGACTTCTTAGCCATTTAGTATTTCCTCCATTACTTACGGAAAGGCATTCCGATCAACTTGAGAAGCTCGAAAGCCTCTTCGTCCGTCTTAGCTGTTGTTACGATGATGATATCCATACCACGGATCTTATCGATCTTATCGTACTCGATCTCAGGGAACATGAGCTGCTCCTTGATACCCATAGCATAGTTACCGTGACCATCGAAGGAATTAGGATTAATACCACGGAAGTCACGAACACGGGGAAGAGCGATGCTGATGAGCTTATCGAGGAAGTAATACATATTCTCACCTCTCAAAGTTACCTTACAGCCGATCTTCATACCGTCTCTGAGCTTAAAGGCAGCGACTGACTTGGAAGCAACTGTTGCAACAGGCTTCTGTCCTGCGATTATGCCCATGTCACGCATTGCGTTATCAAGCGCCTTAGGGTTGTCCTTAACCTCACCCAATCCCATATTAAGAACGATCTTCTCGATCTTAGGGATCTGCATTACTGAATCATACTTAAATGTCTCAGCTAAAGCCGGTGCGACTTCAGATGTGTACTTTTCTCTTAATCTGGACATCTACTTACTCCCCCTTAGCTTTCTTGACTGTGTTAAGAACAGTTCCGGACTTCTTAGCGATACGGTCCTTGGAACCATCCTCATTTACCTTGTAACCGATCCTTGTAGCCTCACCGGTCTTAGGATCAATGAGCATTACGTTGGAAGCATCGATAGAACCTTCTCTCTCGATGATACCTGAAGGAGAAGTCTGTGTTCTTGCCTTCTGGTGCTTCTTAACGATGTTTACACCCTCAACGTAGATCCTTCCGCTCTCCGGCTCAACCATGAGAACCTTACCTGTCTTGCCCTTGTCCTTGCCGGAAATGACAACGACCTGATCATCCTTCTTTACGTGAATCTTCTTAGCCATTTGTCATACCTCCTTACAGAACCTCGGGAGCGAGGGATAAGATCTTCATATAGTCCTTATCTCTGAGCTCTCTCGCGATTGGGCCAAAGATACGAGTTCCACGGGGGTTCTTGTCATCTTTGATTATTACTGCCGCATTCTCATCGAACTTGATGTATGAACCGTCTGCTCTTCTTACGCCTCTCTTTGTGCGTACGACTACTGCTCTTACAACGTCGCCCTTCTTGACCATACCGCCGGGAGCAGCTGTCTTAACGGAGCATACGATAACATCACCGATGTTTGCGTATTTACGCCATGATCCGCCGAGTACCTTTATGCAGGCAAGCTCCTTAGCGCCCGTATTATCGGCAGATCTAAGTCTGGATTCAACCTGAATCATCTGATATATCCTCCTTTACGCCTGCTTACTTGGCTTTCTCAACAATCTGTACAAGTCTCCATCTCTTATCCTTGGA
>DFIB01000079.1 GCA_002371375.1 Mageeibacillus sp. UBA3708
GATAAACGCTGAAAGCATCTAAGTGTGAAACCAGCTTCAAGATGAGATTTCCCTCTTTGATAAGTGCACTGGCAGACCACCAGTTGATAGGCCGGGCGTGTAAGTACAGAAATGTATTCAGCTTACCGGTACTAACGCACGAAGACTTGACCACAAGTTATGCATATTCAAGTCTTTAATCTCAAAGCACATGAGATTCTCGCTTCCTTTTCTGTTCTTTTACTCTTACGTATGTAGTCCTGAGGGTACAAACTCTCAGCCATTCCGGTGGTTATTACGATGAGGCCACACCTGTTCCCATCCCGAACACAGAAGTTAAGCTCATCAGTGTCGACAATACTCGGCTGGCAACGGCCCGGGAAGATAGATCGCTGCCGGATTATATAACCCCTTTACCGCTAAACGGTGAAGGGGTTTTTCATTGGTTTTGTATTGTGGAACACGTATTTTTGAATTTTCAAGTTTTTTCAGAAAAATGTAATATTACATTTGCGTAAAACAGATTTATTGGTAAAATTTATACGTAAGTCTTTTAGTGAGGTGTAAGTGGTATGGCTAAGATCCTTATCGTTGATGATGATGCTTCCATAGTAAGTGCGATCGCAGATAATCTCCGCACTTATTCTTTCGATACGATTACTGCAACAGACAGCAGAGAAGGGTTCAAGGCTGCAGTAGCAGAGAACCCTGATGTTATAATCCTCGACTGGATGATGCCCGGTTATAACGGCCTTCAGTTCATGCAGGATTTCAGGTCCGAGGGCTTTACTACGCCTATTATATTCCTTACCGGTAAGGGCGATCTCCCTGAGTATCAGGTTGAGGCCCTCAGAGACGGCGCTGATTATTTCATGTCCAAGCCTTATAATCCCAGCGTCCTTATCGAGACTGTAAGGACACTCATGAGAAGATCCGGTTATGATGCCGATACGTCCGCCAAGACAGGAACCGGTGCCAACAGGCACATCTATTCCGACGGTGAACTCATCATCGACTGTGATGCAATGCAGGCATTCAAGCACGAGGAGAGCTGTAATCTTACGAACAGGGAGTTCCAGCTCCTTCAGTATCTCGAAGAGAACAAGGGCAGAGTATGCCCCAGACCCGAACTTCTCAAGCAGGTCTGGAAGTATGACTTCCTCGGCGATGAGAGAACGGTTGACGTTACGATCAAGCGTACGAGACAGAAGATCGAACCTGATCAGAAGAATTTCAAATACATCCTTACGAGGCGCGGATTCGGTTATTTCTTCCCTAAGGATCTGACCTGATCATTCTGTTGTTATCATGACATCGGATTTTCTCAAAGTAATTTCAGAGAATCTACTTATCGTTATTGTCTGTGCCCTTATACTTGTGCTGGTAGGCATAATTACGGGGTATGTTATCGGCAACACTTCACTCCGTAAGTTCGTTCAGAAGAAGCTGGATGACAAGGAACGCGAGGTAATCGTTCAGAAGCAGATTCTTAATAACGTTGGTCTTGGTGTTATTGTCTACGCCAAGAGCGGGGTTATCTATGCCAACAAGATGATCGAACAGCTTCCCGGATTCCTGAGGACCGACATTCCCGCGGATATCCAGTCGTTCCTCAATTGCTACGATAAGGATAACCAGCTCAAGTCCAATTATCTGCTGGGGCTTCAGAACGGCATCAATACAACGAGAGCCAACTATTTTGCAGGCAACAGGATCTACGAGATCAAGATAATCCGCAAGGCGGGAGATGTATCAGATCTTGGTAATCTCGAGATCGTCATTGTTGATGACATTACCCAGATCAAGGATGACGAGAAGAGGCAGAAGGATCTTGCTGCAAACGTATCTCATGAGCTTAAGACACCTCTGACGGTGCTTGCCGCTTCGGAGATGTTCTTCGAACAGATCACACCCGGCAACATGCCTCCCTACGAACAGATAAAGACATGGGGAGACAATATTACGAGGAACTGCAGGAGAATGCAGGATATTGTCGATGACTTCCTTGTGCTGTCCATGACATCCACGACAAACAAGATGGGCATCTTCGATATAAAGGAATATACGCAGAAGGCGATCGCTTCGCTGTCTGATTATCACGGGATAGAGAACGTAACGATCAATCTTAATACAGACGGACAGCCTTATCCGCTCCTGTTCGGTAACGGCAGGCTTGTCATGAGGATAATCACGAACCTGCTCACTAATGCAGTCAAATACATCGATTATGAAGGCAAGGCAGTGCCGAATCAGATCAAGGTGTCTATAGTCATGATCGATGACAGGATCGCCGTTCAGGTGGAGGACAACGGAAGGGGAATTGCCCAGAAGGACCTTGACCACCTTTTCGAGAGGTTCTACCGTGTGGATAATTCCGGGTCGCGCGATGTGGGCGGTTCGGGAATAGGCCTTGCCATCGCGAAAGAGATAGCCGACATGCACGACGGTTCCATCGCCGTTACTTCGAAGGTGGGAGCGGGATCGACATTCACTTTCGCCATGCCCATCGCCGATACGATATTCAAGAATGCCAGAGATGACGCCAAGACGGGACTTGTCAGCGAGAAGCCTTTCTACAGGGCGGCCGCAAAGTTCCTCGGTTCGCAGATAGCGGAGGCATCCAGATCCCTTGGATACGATGATATGCTTCCCGTAGTCGAGGATTATGAGAAGACATCCGAGATGGAGAAGGTGGACAAGGACAAGAAGCTGGCCGCGCTCATCAAGGGGATGAACGACGAGCGCTACGACGATCTTATCGACGAGCTGCTGTATATAGATACCTTCGAAGAAGGGCTTGATGATATCGGCGAGGAAGAGGTAACACTGGAAGAGGCAGGTTCGCTCTCCGAAGCAGTTGGACAGATTGCTGCGGTACAGACCGCAGCGGAGCAGGTCCCTGCTGAGCCGGCAGATGCCGTCATTCAGACGGCCGATGAAGGATCTCAGGAAGAGATACCAATGATCACTGAAGCTGATGAAGATGCACAGGAGGCAATAAGGCGTCAGAAGGAAGAAGCACGCAAGCTACTGACGCAGCCGATACTGCCGAGAAGCCCGCAGTATAAGACTTCCGAGCCTGCCGTAAATGATAATCCCGTTACAAAAACGCCTGAGGAAAAGGTAATACACCCAATTCCTGTCAAAAAGGAGTATAATACAGAGACCAAAAAGCCGAGAGGTAAGCGCCAGGTGCTGTTTGGGGGTCTTCAGGCCGCCCCTGAAGAAGAACATCCTGAGGTGAGGTCATCGCTGAAGAAGATGCTTGATGAGACCGATCCTCTTCCGGGCGGAAAGAAATAAGGATCTAATATAGTGAATAATTATGCATATAAGATAACGGGAGGCAACAGGCTTTCCGGAGAAGTTGAGATAAGCGGGAGCAAGAATGCTGTATTGGGCATCCTTGCCGCTGCAATGATGGTTGACGGACCTCTGACACTGGAGAACGTCCCGGATATATCTGATGTCCGCGTAATGGTCGAATTATGCCGTTCGCTGGGTGCGGAGATTGAGGAGATAGATGTTCACACGCTCAAGATCGATCCCCGTACCATATGCACATACAAGGCATCCGGCTCACTCGTGTCCAAGATCAGGGCCTCTTATTATCTTATGGGTGCGCTTCTCGGAAGATTCGGTAAAGCTGCTATAAGGCTCCCCGGCGGATGCAACTTCGGTGACAGACCTATAGATCTTCATCTCAAGGCATTCCAGCTGATGGGTGCGAAGGGAGCAAGACCCAATGAGATCGAGGCAGGTATTGTCAATCTGTCTGCCAACCCTCTCCACGGAGCGAAGATATACTTTGATATTGTCAGTGTCGGAGCCACCATAAATGCAATGCTCGCGGCATGCAAGGCCGACGGCAGGACTGAGATAATCAACGCAGCTAAGGAACCCCATATAGTCGACGTAGCAAACTTCCTGAACGCCATGGGCGCGAGGATCAAGGGTGCAGGTACGGATACGATCAAGATCACGGGAGTTCCTTTTCTTAAGGGCGATTTCACATATTCCGTAATCCCTGACCAGATCGAGGCAGGTACATACATGGTCGCAGCGGCCGTCACAGGCGGAGATGTGACCATCACAAATCTGATCCCTACACACATGGAGCCGCTGTCTGCGAAGATGCGTGAGATGGGCTACATCGTGGAAGACGGGGATGACAGTATCCGTGTATATAAGCAGGAGGGCGAGGAGATCTATTCCACCAATGTTAAGACTGCTCCTTATCCCGGATTCCCGACTGACCTTCAGCCTCAGACCGTGGTCCTTCTGTGTCTGGCTGACGGAATGGGCAGGATGCACGAGAATGTCTGGCAGAGCAGGTTCCAGTATGTGCCCGAGCTGCAGAAGATGGGCGCGAATATTAATGTTTTCGAGCGTCACGCGCTTGTTAATGGCATAACGAGATTCAAGCCTGCGACGGTAGTTGCAACAGACCTCCGTGCGGGAGCAGCACTCGTGTGTGCGGCACTTGCGGCGGAGGGAACATCCTACATTACACACGCGTCTAGGATCGACCGCGGATATGAGCACATAGTTTCCAAATTAAGGTCACTCGGTGCCGAGATAGAGCGCGTGGATTACGAGGATCCCAACGAGGATACAGAGGCCTGATATGCGCGGGGATATCAAGCTCGTCCCTCTCTACAGCAGCAGCGAAGGCAATTCGACTCTTGTTACGGTTAACGGTCATCACATTCTCATAGACATAGGTAAGAACTGCAAGCAGTGCGGTCTGGCTCTTCAGAAAGCCGGCGTATATCCTGATGACATAGAAGCGGTGTTCCTCACTCATTCCCATAGCGATCACATCAGCGGAGTGAGCGTCTTTATGAAGAAATATTCTACTCCCGTATATGCTACGGCACCGACGCTGCGCAGGATCGATACGCAGCTGACCGGTCTCCTTCATCCGATAGAGGAGAAGAGTGCGACCGTCTTAGAGGACATGGGGATAAGGGTTGAATCCTATCCGACATATCACGATGCCACGGGATCTGTCATATACCGCATATTTAATACGAAGACAGATATGTCGGTCTGTGTCATGACGGACATCGGCATTGTTACCGAAGGTCTGGCTGAGTTTGGAGCGGGCTGTGACGGAGGCCTGTTTGAGTCTAACTATGATCCCGAGATGCTTGAATACGGACCCTATGATTACTATCTCAAAAAGCGCATAAAGGGCAAAGGCGGTCATATAAGCAATGCGGAATGTGCCGAATTTGTCGAGTTTCTTCTGTCAGGCGGCACGGGAAAGTTCATCCTGGGTCATATATCCCCGATCAACAACACTCCCGATATCGCCCGCAAGACAGTTACTGATTATCTTGCTTCCAAGGGATATGTGGCAGGCGTTGATTACGAGCTTCAGACGGCTCCCAGGAGCGAGCCCGGCAAGGGTTTTGAGCTATGAAGATCAGGTTGATCTGCCCCGGCAAGATCCGCGAGAGATTCCTTACTGACGGAATTGATGAATATAAGAAACGTCTGTCCAAATACTGCATTGTCGAGATAAATGAAGTGCCTGACTGTCCCGATACGATGCCTGTTGAGCAGGCCTTATCTCTTGAAGGGGAGAGGATACTGTCCAAAGTGTCGCCTTCGGACATTCTGTGGGTGATGGATCTTCACGGCAGAGAGTATACTTCCGAGGAGTTGTCAGGCCTGATGATCGAAGACCTGGAGAGGGGCGGCAGCACCATAAGCATCGCTATCGGCGGCAGCAACGGATTGTCACCTGAGGTGGTATCGAGAGCGAACCGGCGGATCTGTTTCGGCAGGATAACGATGACCCACCAGATGACAAGGCTCCTTCTGCTGGAACAGCTGTACAGGGGATTCAAGATATATAAGGGCGAGAAGTACCACAAGTAAGCGCTCAATGATGCGTGCATGCTTGGCAATGGGTTACATTAGCTAATATAATAGCATGATACAGATAGAGCAACGTACGTGGAAAGAGATCAATTCCGGAATATCAGCGCGGTTCATCAGGCTGAGAAGACGGAAGACGGTATCACTGCTTTCGAATACAGTAATGAATGGCTTCAGACGGGTTTTGCCATAAGCCCGCTGGGTGCCTTGACATATCGGCCTGAATGAGACAACGGCACGAAGGACAGCCCTGGAGATAAGAGATAAGGTCCGTGAGATGACGGGACGTTATCTCAATCCATCCATACTCTTATAAATATCTCCGCGCACACCTGCAAGGAGTGTATCGACAACTACTATTCTACTTTTGATGACTGTATAAATGACTCTGTATCCGCCGATCTTGATCCGGTAATAGTTGTTCCGCTTGCCCTTGATCCTCTTAACATCTATTCTCTCCGGATGTACACCTGCTATCAGTTCTTTAAGTGAATTCTCATATTGCTCACGGATATCTTCATGCGATATAAAAAACTTATCGGCTGCCTTTGTGTAGTGTAGTTCAAAACTGAATGGTATGTCATTGCCCATAGGTGTCTCTCCGCTTACAGATCGAGAACCTTAGATGACGAGATCGTAAGATCATCATCGCTCAGACAGTCGATCTTATTGAGTATTTGCGCCGACTCTTCAGGAGAAGCATCCTCAACATTTACAGTCAAACGGTAGAAAGGATCACTCTTCAGTTCGGAGACGTATAACCTTATTGCTCTTTTTATCAGGTCGGTAACAGTCATGTTATAGATTCCGGCAACTTGTTTCATATCGATTATTTCAGATTCTTCCATTTTGAAATTCATTGCTTTAGGTGCCATAATGATCGCCTCCTATATATGATATTTACAGTATATACGATAAAGATATGCTTTTCAAGCAATACCGACAATCCGTTGTGGCACAATCTCCCCAAATGCCGTAAATGGAGTACAATACTATCTGATTGACAAACGTAAAGCAGATGATATAATACTTTAGTCAACTAAAGACTTTAGCGTGCTAAAGTAAATTACATTAAACGGAGAATGACATGAGCAACAATAAATTCTACACACCCGACGGGTTTACGGACCAGCTCCCCGAAGTCTGCGCTTTCAAGCGCGAGGCAGAAGGCAAGCTGCGTGAGATCTTCACCGGTAACGGATATCTGGAGATCGAGACTCCCGGCGTTGAGTACAGCGACATATATACATCTACGGATCTCGTTCCGCAGGAGGAACTCTACAAGTTCTGCGACCAGAAGGGAAGGCTCCTCTGTGCCAGATATGACGGCACCGTTCCCGCCGTAAGGTTTGCGGCAAATCTTTACAAAGATGAGCCCCTTCCGCTGAGATTATGCTATATCGAGAACATGTACCGTTTCAATCAGATGGGCGGCGGCAAGCAGAGCGGGTTTACGCAGGCGGGCGTCGAGTTCATGGGCGCTGCAGGAGCCGAAGCAGACAGCGAAGTAATCGCACTTGCCATTGAGTCTGCACTCGGCATCGGGATCAAGGATCTGCAGGTGTCGATAGGGCAGGTCAGGTTTTTTGACGGGCTCTCGAAGCAGTTCGGTTTCACTGATGAGATCAAAGAAAGGATCAGGAACGCCATCAATCAGAAGGATTCTGTTACGGTTGAGAACACTGCAAAGGAGATGGGACTGTCGCCGTCAGACGCTGAGACGCTCATGATGCTCATCGAGTGTCAGGGCGGATACGATGTGATAGAACAGTTCAGATCACGTGTCAGTTCCGAATGTGCGATAGATGCACTTGACAACCTCAAGTCTGTACTTGATATCATGGATGAGTACGGATATCTCAAGTACATCACGGTTGACCTCGGCCTCATCGGAAGTGAGGACTATTACACAGGAATAATCTTCAAAGGATATACATATGAAGTAGGCTTCCCGATCATCGGAGGAGGCAGATACGATAACGTGGCAGAGCTGTTCGGAAGGAAGATGGAGGCCGTCGGATTCTCGCTGTCGCTTACACTGACTGTCACGGCGCTGATGCGTCAGGGACTGGTTCTCGACAGGAAGACTGCCGCTGCGGTGGTAGGCTACGACAGGAATATCAAGGGCGCGAGAGCAAAGGCGATCGCACTTGCGAGGGCGCTCAGGGAGGATTACACTTCTGTCATCCTCGACAGCACCGGAATGAGCGAGGAGGAACTGGACAGGTACTGTGACCTCAACAATATTCCGGCTACATTTTTTGTGAATGAGGGGGACGAAGCATGATAACCATAGCATTATCCAAAGGACGCCTTGCAGAGCAGGCACTGGATATCCTTGAGGCTGCCGGATACGATGTCTCGGCCGGCAGGGAGAAATCGCGCAAGCTTATCCTCGAGGATGAGAAGACGGGTCTGAGGTTCATACTGGCCAAGCCCGCGGATGTACCCACATATGTGGAATACGGAGCTGCCGACCTCGGCGTCGTCGGCAAGGATACGCTTCTTGAGGAGGGCAGGGATCTGTACGAGGTAATAGATCTCGGTTTCGGAAAGTGCAGGATGTGCGTTGCAGGTCCCGCAGAGCTCAAGGGCAAGCTAGATACGATCCCGAACAAGAGGGTCGGAACGAAGTACCCGAACATAACGAGGCATTATTTCGAGGACGTGAAGAAGGAGAGCGTGGAGATCATAAAGCTGCACGGCTCGGTGGAATTAGGTCCCCTCATTGGCCTGTCCGAAGTCATCGTTGATATCGTTGAGTCGGGAAGAACGCTCTATGAGAACGGCCTGGACGTATTGGAGACGGTGGCAGATATATCGGCAAGAGTCGTCGTCAACCGGGTGTCGATGCAGATGAAGGCTGATGAGATTCGTCCGATGATCGCAAAGATAAGAGAACAGTTAGCAAAACAAGAGGTATAAGATGCGCTGCAGATTAATAGAAGGAACAAAAGAGAATCTTAAGGAAGTGTGCGAGCAGCTTGGACTCCGTAGCAAGATGCAGAAGTCGGATGTTGTTTCCATCGTTCAGGAAGTATTGGATGATATCAGGGAGAACGGCGATGAAGCAGTTCTGAAATATACAAAACAATTCGACGGTGCGGATCTTACGCCTGACACGATGAGAGTGACACAGGCAGAGATCGACAGTGCGATAAATGAGATAGAACCTGATCTTCTCAGGATCATAAAGAAGGCTTCCGGGAACATCAGGACTTTCCACGAGAGACAGCGTGAGGAAGGCTTTATGATGGATACTGCCAAAGGTTCGAAGATCGGTGTGAGAGTAAGGCCTCTGGCTACTGCCGGCGTATATGTCCCGGGCGGTACGGCACCTCTGCCTTCAACTGTATTGATGGACGTTATCCCCGCATCTGTTGCGGGAGTTAAGAGAATAGTTTTCTGCACACCTCCGCGCAGGGACGGGACAATAGCTCCGGTAATCCTCGCAGCGGCTTCAATAGCAGGAGCAACGGAGATCTACAAGGTAGGCGGAGCACAGGCTATAGGTGCAATGGCTTACGGAACTGATACAATACCGCGCGTTGATAAGATATGCGGTCCGGGCAACATCTTCGTAAATACGGCAAAGAGGCTTGTCTACGGCCAGGTTGATATCGATATGTTCGCAGGGCCTTCGGAGATCCTTATCATAGCGGACAAGACTGCCAATCCCGAGTTTGTTGCTGCTGATATGTTGTCGCAGGCAGAGCACGACAAGATCGCTTCGGCGATAGTCCTTACGGACGACAGGTCTCTTGCGGAGAAGGTTCTGGAGTCGGTCGACAGGAGATCCGATGCGGCATCGCGAAAGGAGATCCTCGAGAGCTCTCTTCAGACATACTGTGCAATAATCGCGTGCGATGCTCTTGATACTGCAGTCTCTTTCTCGGAGGAGATCGCACCCGAACATCTGGAGCTCTGTGTGGCAGATCCTGAGGCAATGCTGGACAAGATCAATAATGCAGGCGCGGTATTCCTCGGGAATTATTCGCCGGAGCCACTGGGAGACTACTTCGCAGGACCTAATCACACTCTTCCCACATCGGGAACGTCGAGGTTCTTCTCGCCGCTCAACACGGGGGATTTCTATAAGAAGATGAGCGTGATCAACTACAATGAGGAATCGCTCAGAGAGGTATATGAGGATGTGGCAAAGTTTGCCGACAGCGAAGGACTTACATGTCACGCAGAATCGCTCAGAACAAGGTTTAACAGATGAGTAAATACTGGAATAAAAAGATAAATCAGGCGCAGCCCTATGTGGCCGGCGAGCAGCCGAAGCCCGGGCAGAAGGTTATAAAGCTTAATACGAATGAGAATCCGTATCCGCCTTCGCCCGCAGTCCGCAAGGTTCTGGATGAATTTGACATAGCAGATCTGAGGCTCTATCCGAATACGGGTTCCGATATCGTAAGGGAAGCAGTCGCAAAGGTTTACGGTATAACGGCCGATAATGTCTTTGTGGGCAACGGCTCGGACGAAGTGCTGGCATTGTGCTGGCAGACCTTCTTTGAGAAAGAATACAACACGGGTAAATCTGTGCTCGTTCCTGACATCAGCTACAGCTTCTACCCGGTATTCTCATCCTTCTATGACGTCAGATGCGAGAGTGTTCCGCTTCGTGAGGGGTTCTGTCTGGAACCTGACGATTACTGCGGCAGGGACTGCTGCGGAATCGCTTTCGCGAATCCCAATGCGCCCACGGCAAGACTTATCACGCTGAATGATATCAGGAAGATCCTTGATGCCAATCCGGATGTACCGGTCCTGGTTGATGAGGCATATGCAGATTTTGCAGAAGGCTATACAAGTGCGGCATCACTTATCGGTGAGTATAAGAACCTCATCGTAACCATGACGCTCTCAAAGTCCTACAGCCTCGCAGGGATCAGAATGGGATTTGCGATGGGTGATGAGGAGCTTATCACGGGGCTTACAATGGCAAGGGATTCCTTCAATTCATATCCCGGCGACAGAGTGGCACAGAAGGTTGCTGAAGCGGCACTTCTGGACAGGGACTACTGGGAGAAGACGAGGCAGGCGATAATTAAGACACGCCGGCAGACATCAGATGCGCTCAGGGATCTCGGGTTCGAACTGACGGATTCCCAGGCGAATTTTGTGTGGGCAAAGCCCCCGAAGCAAATTGACGCACAAACGTTATACAACAGCCTCAAATCTAAGGGTATACTGATAAGGTACTTTAGTAAACCCGTCATCAACGAATATCTGAGGATCACGATAGGAACCGATGACGAGATGGAAGCTTTGATTAATGCGATAAGAGAGGAGCTGTGAAGATATGGCACGTACCGGTGAGATCAAGAGGACCACAAAGGAAACAGATATCAGCGTATGGATCGACCTTGACGGCAAGGGCGAGAGCACAGTAAATACGGGCATCGGCTTCTTTGATCACATGCTTACGGCATTGTCAAAGCACTCCGGTATCGATATGAAGATTACATGCAAGGGAGACCTCGAGGTTGATGCGCATCATTCAGTCGAGGATGTCGGTATCGCTTTGGGCAAAGCATTTGATCAGGCATTGGGCGACAAGAAAGGTATTACCAGATTCGGTTCTGCTGCTATTCCTCTTGATGAAGCTTTATCAAGAGCAGTCGTTGATGTATCAGGAAGAGCATTCATTGTATTCGATGCGGAATTTGCAGGTGACATGTGCGGAACTATGGATACGCAGCTCTTCGAAGAATTCTTCAGGAGCTTTGCCTACAATGCCAATATTACACTCCACGTTCAGAACCTTTACGGAGTAAATGACCACCACAAGGCCGAGTCCATGTTCAAGGCGACGGCAAGAGCATTGAGACAGGCAGTCGGCATAGACGAGAGATTTGCCGGTCAGGTAGTATCGACGAAGGGTGTGCTGTGAAGTCCTCCGGGAATGGCAATATTAAATACCGTTATTATCTTCTTGCCGCATATGGCGTACTGTTTATTGTCGGGCTCATATCCCTTGTATGGAAATGCAGATACGGGTTCCCTTATGAAGAGTCATTCTATGTAAATACCGCTTACAGATTCGTAAAGGGTGATCTTCCGATAATCCATGAGTGGCACATGTCCCAGATTTCATTTATCTATCTTGAACCGGTCGTGGCACTTTATCTGAAGATTAAGGGTAGTACGGAAGGTATTATGCTGTTCATGAGATATGCATTTACTATGTCATGGAGCATTTTTGCATTGTTTGTTTTTCTCAGGATCAGAAAGATTTCACTTCCTGCAGCTTCGACTGTTAGCCTTATTATGCTGATGTATACCCCTGCAGGACAGATGGCGCTGTACTACAATTCCATAGGAATAATGACCCTACTGGCTTCGTGTCTTATTCTGACTACCGCTGAGAAGGTAAAACCTCTTCAATATGTATCAGCAGGTATTCTCTACGCCATATCCGTAACCTGTTGTCCCTTTTTGGCGGTTCTGTTCATTCCGGTTGCTGTCCTCATGATCAGGGATATCATACGCAAACGGGTTCGCGAGAGCATCTGGCTATGGACCTCTCTCGGGGTACTGATGATGTTTATTGCATTCATCATCTTTTTCCTTGTGAGAGCGCCTATAGGGAGCTATATTGATATGTTCCCCATTATACTCAATGACAGTGAACATGCTTGGAGCATCTTCGATAAGACTATAGATTACTTTGGATCTGTCATAGAGGTCATGATACCGGCGGGTGTATTGACGTTTATGATGGTGCTCGTAATCGTGTTTGCATGTGTCAAGAAGGATAACAAGAGCAGGAGATACGGCCTGATAGCCATCTGTATGCTCACTTTGTTTATGCAGCTGTCATTTGCTTTGCTGAACAATCTGATCAACTATTATATGTTTGCACCGATGTTCCTGGGAATGTACTGCTTCGTCTGCCTCAGGGATGATATCAACCGCAGGGTGTTTTGGTTTGTTTGGATCCCGGGAGCAGTATATACGGTATGCTTGCATCTGTCATCCAATATGAGGTTTGTCGCAATATCTTCTGCCGCCTCTGTTGCTACGGTTGCAGGGTTGGTCATGGGTGTAAGGTATGCGCTTTATATCAAAGAGAAGGAGACAGAAAGAAAAGTAAGAACAGCTGTAATCGTTGCAATATCCGCAGTTATATTGCTCCAGCTCGGACTTGTAGCGGAAAGACGCATCAGATATGTGTTTGGTGCACAGGATATAGCGCTTACCACTGAGCTTCTTGATTGTGGGATAGCAGACGGCATATACGAGACTCCTGAATGGAAGGATTTTTACGAAACAAAACTCAAAGTAACCAGTGAACTCAAGAGTGATGATATCGGGAATGTCCTGATAGTATCTTCGGAATGGTGGATGTACCTCGAATCCGGTAAAGGTTTTGCCAGCTATACGACATGGACTCCGATTCTCAATCCGTCCACACTCGACAGATACTACAATTTGTATCCTGACAGAAGGCCTGATGCAATATACATTGATCCTGATTATGCAGATCTTTTACCCCAGTTCGAACTTCAACATTTCGGCGGAGGAAAGACTGCTGATGGCGGTTATATTTTGTACCCTCGTGAGTCTTGATTTAATCGTTCCTATCATTCATAATTGCTATATTGCAAATTATTCCTTTGAAGGAGGATAAATATATGTTGATCAAAGACACAGATTTCATTGACATGCCGGTGTTTATCAAGGGCAAGGTGCGTAACGTTTACGACCTGGGAGATTCTCTCCTCATGATCGTTACCGACAGGATCTCGGCTTTCGACGTGGTGTTCGACGAGCTCATTCCCGATAAGGGCAAGGTTCTGTCCTCAATCTCGGCTTTCTGGTTTGACTTCACAAAGGATATCATCCCCAACCATGTAATTACAACAGATCCCAAGGAGTATCCTATGGGCCTTGACAAGTACGAGGAGGAGCTCAAGGGCAGATCCATGCTCGTCAAGAAGGTCAAGATGCTCCCCGCAGAGTGCATCGTAAGAGGATACCTCGAAGGTTCTGCTCTTAAGGAATACAAGAAGAGCGGCACGGTCGGCGGCATCAAGATGCCTGATGGACTGCGCCAGGGCGATAAGCTCCCTGAACCTCTTTTCACTCCTTCCACAAAGGAGGAAGAGGGACACGATATCAACATCACTTATGAGCAGCTCATTGAGAAGCTTGGCGAAGAGGATGCAAAGGCTTTGAGAGATGCGTCCATTGCGCTCTACAACAAGGTATCAGAATATGCTCTTACAAAGGGATTGATCCTGGCTGATACAAAATTCGAATTCGGTAAGATCGACGGCAAGCTCGTGGTGGCTGATGAGATGTTTACACCTGACTCCTCAAGATTCTGGGATCTTAACGACTACGAGCCCGGCAGGGCACAGAAGAGCTTTGACAAGCAGTATTTGAGGGAGTGGCTCGAGACTCTAGACTGGGACAAGACATATCCCGCACCCACTCTCCCTGAGGAGATCATCAACAAGACTGCTGAGAAGTACCGTGAGTGTTATTCACGTATTACAGGAAAGGAAATCTGATATTTGATAGCCATAGTCGACTACAAGATGGGCAACCTCGCATCGGTTAAGAAGGCGCTCGCCGCGCTCCATTACGATGCAGTCATAACATCCGATCCGCAGATTATCGCTGATGCAGACGGCGTTATCCTTCCGGGGGTCGGCGCTTTCGCACCCGCGATGGCTAACCTTAAGGAAGCGGGGCTGGATGATGCTGTTAAGAAGGCGGTTGATTCCGGGAAGCCTTTTCTCGGGATATGCCTCGGGATGCAGCTTTTGTTCGACGGTTCTGAGGAGGGCGCTTCGAGAGGTGGCTTTATTGAAGGACTCGGGATCATTCCCGGTAAAGTGCTTAAGTTCCCTGCACCGGAGACTACCGATAGAGGTCTCAAGGTCCCCCAGATGGGATGGAATGACCTTAAGGATGTAAAGGGAAGTCTCCTCTGTGAGGGAGATTACGTTTATTTTGTACATTCCTTCTACTGCGCTCCCGATGACGGTAATGTGGTTGCAGCGAGGGCGGAATACGGTATCAGGTATTGCTGTGCCGTTGAGAAGGACAATATCTTTGCCACGCAGTTCCACCCGGAGAAGAGCGGTGAGGTGGGCTTGGCGATCCTGGCCAAGTTCGCAAGGAGGACAAGATCATGATAATACTTCCTGCCATTGACCTGCTGGGCGGCAGATGCGTAAGGCTCAAGCAGGGCAGATACGATGATGTGACAGTATATAACGAAGATCCGCTGGCACAGGCTTATGAATTCAAGGACGCCGGCGCCTCATGGATCCACATTGTGGATCTTGATGCTGCCAAGTCCGGGATTCCGACGAATCATGAGATCATCAAGGAGATTGCCGTCAAGACAGGTCTTAAGGTCGATACAGGCGGAGGTATCCGTAATATGGATACGCTGACAAGTCTTATCGAGGAATACGGGGTATCACGCTGCGTGCTCGGCACTTCGGCCATCAAGGACCGCCCTTTCACTGAGAAAGCT
Organism: Mageeibacillus sp. UBA3708; assembly: GCA_002371375.1. Lineage (GTDB taxonomy): Bacteria > Bacillota > Clostridia > Saccharofermentanales > Saccharofermentanaceae > Saccharofermentans. The sequence continues at coordinate 15,371 of DFIB01000079.1, forward strand.
TTGGCAAAGTATGGCAGTAAGATAGCCATCGGCATCGATGCCAAAGGCGGTGAAGTTGCCGTTGACGGTTGGACATCGGGAAGCGGCGTAAGGGCGGTGGATTTTGCGCTGACGATGAAGTCGCTTGGCGCCACAACGGTAGTATTCACTGATATTGCAAGGGACGGAATGCTTACCGGGCCCGCATTCGATGCAACAAAAGAGATGGTGGACAGGACAGGACTTGATATCATCGCTTCAGGCGGAATAGGCTCTGATGAGGACATATTCCGCATAAAGGAGAGCGGTGCTGCCGGAGTTATCGTCGGCAAGGCATACTACGAGGGAAGGGTGGATCTCAGGAAATGCTTACAAAACGTATAATACCCTGCCTCGACATAAAGGACGGCAGAGTCGTGAAGGGCGTTAACTTCGTATCCTTAAGAGATGCGGGCGATCCTGTCGAGTGTGCAAAGCAGTATAACATGGCGGGTGCCGACGAGCTTGTTTTCCTCGACATTACTGCAACGCTGGAAGCGAGAGATACTGTTGCCGACCTTGCAAAAAGAGTTGCAGATGAAGTATTTATTCCATTTACGATAGGCGGCGGCATCAGGACAACACAGGATATCAGAGACATATTGAATGCGGGCGCCGACAAGGTATCGCTCAATTCGGCGGCTGTGAAGAACCCTGATTTTGTCAGTGAGGCATCTGAGATGTTCGGTGCCCAGTGCATCGTTGTTGCAATAGACGTCAAGTCCCGTGAAGACAGGGAGAAGTTCCCTTCGGGATATGAGGTGGTCATTGCAGGCGGAACGAAGCCCACGGGCATCGATGCTTTGTGGTGGGCGAAGGAAGTCGTAAGGCTCGGTGCAGGTGAGATCCTCCTGACGTCCATGGACCGCGACGGAACAAAGAGCGGTTTTGATAACGTGATCACATCAATGATCGCAGATAATGTCAATGTTCCCGTTATCGCATCCGGCGGAGCGGGCAGTATGGAGGACTTCTACGACGGTATCGTCAGCGGAAGGGCTGATGCGGTACTGGCGGCAAGTCTGTTCCATTTCGGTGAGATAAAGATAAGTGATCTCAAGGAATATCTGGCAGGCAGGGGCATTCCCGTCAGGCAGATATCGAAGGAGCTCGATATGTGGGCACACATGAAGAAGAATTCTGACGGACTTGTTCCGGTCGTGTGCCAGGATCATGCAACGGATGAGGTGCTGATGGTGGCTTATATGAACAATGAGGCTTTCGAGCTGACATGCAGAACGGGTTATATGCACTACTATTCGAGGTCGCGCAATACGCTCTGGAAGAAGGGTGAGACGTCAGGCCATGTCCAGAAGGTTATCTCGGCATCGATCGATTGTGACAGGGATACGCTCCTGTATAAGATCGAACAGACGGGTGCCGCTTGTCATACGGGCAACAGGTCATGCTTCTATACGCCGCTTGACGAGTGGCAGCTTGATACAGCAGAAGAATAAACAAAGGAGAATAGTATATGGATATTTTGGGTGAACTTTACAGTGTTGTTCTTGACCGCAAGGCAAATCCGGTCGAGGGATCATACACGAATTATCTTCTCAGCAAGGGAACCGAGAAGATCGCCAAGAAAGTCGGTGAGGAGGCAGTAGAGACTGCCATCGCTGCGGCAAAGGCTGACAAGCAGGAGATAATAGGCGAGATAGCCGATGTTATCTATCACGTTCTTGTCCTCATGGCCGACCAGGATATTACTCCCGAGGATGTCGAGAAAGAATTAAAATCCCGCAGAGGTTGATGTTGACTTAAGGACACACCTGTGATAGAATTTTCAAGCTAAAACCCGCTGAGGTTCTTTTTTTATTGCGCCTAAAACACGGGAAAGCAGTA
>DFIB01000132.1:0-432 GCA_002371375.1 Mageeibacillus sp. UBA3708
TCTCGTTCTTAGTTCCCGGCTTGATCCTGATATCTATTCCGCTGACGTCAGTCTTGGGGGTGATCTCTATGTTCGCCGTGGAATTCCTTCCGACAGATTCACCGTTGGAGCGGATATTGAATGCTCCTACGGGTATCTTATGGAGGTCTGCTACCTCTGCAAGTATCTTCTTCTGTGTCTCATCAAGCTCTATCATCGCATTCTCCTCCATCCCATATAGCCGTAAGGTTGCAGTTCTTCACCACTGCCTCATTTGCCAGGAGCATCGGCATTATCTTGTCGGCATTGCCCCTTGCGGTCAGTTTGCCGTCTCTGATGAGAAGTATCTCATCGGCGATCTTCAATATCCTCTCCTGGTGAGAGATGATGATTATCGAACTTGCCTCTATGTGCTTCCTCATGCCGTTGAAGACCTCGATCAGGTTCTGGAAG
>DFIB01000132.1:478-6122 GCA_002371375.1 Mageeibacillus sp. UBA3708
GGTTCTGGAAGCTCCACAGGTCGATCCCCGCTTCCGGCTCATCGAAAACAGACATTCTCGACTTCTTGGCGAGCACAGTCGCGATCTCGATGCGCTTGAGTTCTCCGCCCGACAGGCTCGCATTGACTTCCCTGTCGATATAGTCCCTGGCGCAGAGGCCTACTGCGGCAAGGTACTTGCACGCGTCGGAAGAAGACAGTTTCCGGTCTCCCTTTGCAAGTCTCAGAAGGTCAAACACCTTAACTCCCTTGAACCTCACCGGCTGCTGGAAAGCAAATCCTATCCCGCCGCGGGCTCTGTCTGTTACACACATGTCCGTGATGTCTTCACCGTCAAATATGATCTTACCCGAGTCAGGCCTGATTATTCCGGCGATTATCTTGGCAAGCGTTGATTTGCCGCCGCCGTTAGGTCCCGTCACGACGGTAAGCTTGCCATCGGGGATCGTCAGACTGATATCGTCCAGTATCTTTTTGGTTACGCCGTCTTCCGTAACACTATAGGTTATATTCTGTAATTCGAGCACTTCCCTTTTGTCTCCTTTTTACATATTTTCGACATATTATAACATACTAAAGCTAATGTTAACGTACGCTAACTCTCATCGCTGTCACCGGGTTCAAATACGGGCGCGAGGAACGGCAGCTGAGCTCCACAGTGCGGACACGTAGTATGGTGCCCCTCGATATAGATTCCGCCGCAGTAAGAACAGGTTTGTTTCTTAAGCATCTCATTTCTCTCCACCTTGATCGCCGTCTTGTATTTCGCCTCATTCTTCTTGCCACAGATCTGTGCAAATACTACACCGACTATGCCGATCACGGCTATAACGCACCCTGCAATCACAAATCCCCAGGAGGTATACTGCCTCATCATCTCAGGAGTCGTATCGTCAAACGTCTTGGCAATTGCTTCTGCAACGGTATACTTCCTGTCTTCTCCAAGCAGCTTTGTCAGTTCCTTGCCGAATATATTTGTCTCGTGATCACCGAGGATCGAATCGGTATCATCACCCTGCATACCTTCCCAGTACCAGTCGTTAAAGTCGGGGTCCGGGTTACGGGGCTGCGAGTAAACTATCAGCCAGTGCTTCTCATCCTTGAAGCGTCCCACATATAGGTCATACGCATAATCTTCCAATTCACTGTAATCGGACCAGTCGCTATTATAGACTGTGCATACAGACGGAGTAATTCCGGTCTGCTCCTGAAAACTCTCAAGCGATTCCATCAGTCTCTTCTCGTCATCCGGGGTCATAATATCAGCATGGTCGGAAATATATATGACTGTGTCATAGTCTGTATCCAATCTGCTCGGATAATGAAATGACAAAGCAAAAAAAACAAAAGCATACAAGCCTGCGAACAGGACAGCAAATATAGTCAATGCAACCCTTGTTGAGACTGCATTTTGCATCGGGTCCGTATTGCTGAATATCTCATTGGGAACACCATTATGATAGTATATGTATCTTGTGGCGCCGGCAAAATAGCTCCTGCTCATACGCATTCCCGAGCCGCCGTGTGACCCGCCGTGAAAACCTCCGCCGTGCGAACCGCCTCCGGATGAATGTGGCATTATCTTATCCCCCTTCCCAAAATAAATTTTTACGGAGCAGGAAACTCATCGTTATCCTTGCGGTCCCTTCCTGTCTCATACACTTTGTACTGCGACCACAGTGTCTCCAGTGATTCGAATGAACTCTTGATGTGATCCTTCCTGTGCATACCGAGGGTGACCAGAAGCGCATTGATCAGCGACAGAGGCGCAGTCAGCGAATCTACAAAAGACGCCATTGATGATGTGGCAAGAAGCGACACATCAGCATGCTCCGTCATCGGCGTACCTGCCCTGTCAGTAATGGCAATCGTCTTGGCGCCTCTCTTATGCGCATACGCCATGGAATTGATCGTACGCGCCGAATAACGCGGGAAAGAGATTCCGATAAGCACATCGTTCTCCGTGATCGGCATGACCTGCTCAAAAAGCTCATTCGTGCAATTACTCCTGACGAGCACAACATCGTCGAACAGGACAGTCATATAGAAATGCATGAATTCGGACAGCGTGGCGCTTGCCCTGATGCCCATGATGTAGATCTTCTTCGCCGCAAGGATCGTCTTCACAGCCTCGTCGAACGCATCGCTGTTAAGACTTGCCAGAGTCTCCTTCATATTCTCTATATCGGCTCTCATGACCTCCTGTACAGCCGCCCTGTCATCTTCGAATCTCTCAGTATAGTCAAGCCTCTGAACGGACGTCAGACGCGATTTGAGTTCTTCCTTCAATGCCTGCTGGAAGGACGGATAACCTGCAAAGCCGATCTCCGTAGTGAACCTTACCACTGTCGCCTCGGACACGCCCGTGACCTCGGCTATCTTGGCTGCAGTCATATAAGCCGCCTTGTCGTAAGATGTGAGGATATATTCCGCTATCGCTTTGTGGCTTTTGCTGAGACTGTCATACCTTTGTTCTATTGTCTCAAGGATTTCCATCATCTTCCTCCCCGTTGCCTTTGCCTGCAGCCATAAAACCTTCGATCGTTATCTGCTTATCCTCGCCTTCAGCGGCATTCTTAAGCGAATCCTCAAGATCTCTTATCGTCTTGTAGCTCATAAGTTCCATAGAAGGCAGTTCGTCTGTGGAAGATATGCCGAATTCGAGCAGGAACTGTCTTGATGTCCTGAACAGAGTGGGCCTTCCCGGAGCATCAAGTGTACCTGCCTCTTCAATCCATCCCCTGTCCAGAAGCCTTGATACGATACTGTCTGAAGATACACCTCTTACAGCCTCTATCTGGGCTCTTGTGCAAGGCTGATTATAAGCAATGACGGCCAGTGTCTCATATGATGCCTGCGACAGAGGAGGCGTCATCTTGTGACTGTACATCTGTTCAAGAACCTTCTTCATGGCAGGCTTGGTGATCATACAGTAGGAACTGTCCGCCTTGCGAATCGTTATGCCGGTCAACGGGTTATTCTCGTAGGACTTTATAAGCTCTTCCAGATATTCCTCACAAGCTTTAACAGGGATTCCGAGGATATCCGATATCCTGGATACCTGAACGGGATCTCCCGATACAAAGAGGATCGCTTCTATTGCCGCAGGGATCTCCTGCGCGGTAAATCTGACGCGTTCCTCCCTGACATCATTACTGTCAAAAATCTCCTGTTGGAGTTCATCCATTCAGATCACCTCTTCTCCTCGATCAGGATACTGTCGAAAGGCTTATCCTGCTCACATTCTATCTTGTTACTCCTGAGAAGCTCGAGTATTGCCAGAAAACTGACGATCCTGTCTATCTTCTCTGTTTTCCTGCCGGCAAAAAGCTCCTCAAAGAGCATCTTTCCTCTCCTTCTTATCGTCTGGAACAGGGTCTTCATCCTCTCCTTCACGGATAATTTATCCTTGCGCAGGATGTGAGTGATCTTTGCCGCAATGTCCGCGAATCTTACTTTATTACGTTCGCAGATATCAGATATTGCCTGGTCAAAAAATTCCGCTTCGAATTCCTGCGGCTCCTTGGGCGGCTCGATACCCAGCTCTTTCGCCGTGGTGGGGAGCCTTAACGAGCACCCTGAATAGATCTCACGCCTCCTGCGCAGATCCTCTGCAAAGAGCCGGCAACGCTTATATCTGAGGAGACTGATGACAAGTTCCTCCCTCGGATCGTCCCCTTCATATTCCTCTGTCTTTCGTACCTTCGGAAGCATCATCCTCGACTTGATGTTGACAAGCGTCGCACCCATGACAAGGAATTCCGAAGCAACCTCCATATCAAGTTCCCTCATTCCCTGAAGGAAGTCGAGATATTGCTTTGTTATCTCTGCTATCGGGATATCATAAATATCAATATCGTTCTTCTCAATAAGATGGAACAGAAGGTCCAGCGGACCTTCGAACTGCCTTATCTTGAACTGCGGTTTGATGTGCTCCACCTCAGGCATTGATCACACCAGCATATTAACGAGATTGAAGAACAATGTCTGTACAAGACCGCAAAGCAGCGAGAACGGATACTCGATTACCTCGATTATCCACGACAGCAGCGGTATTCTCATAAAAGTACCTGCAAGGAACAATACCCACAGCGCCATCGGGCTGTATCTCTGGAACTGCAGATACCCCTGCGAAGATCTGACCTTGTAAGGAAGCAATTCCTCCAGTACGTGGAATCCGTCCAGAGGCGGGATTGGCAGGAGATTGAATGCCAGCAGCATAAGAGAGAAGCTGATGGTATAGAGCATGACGAGCAATATCGTCTGGAAAGCAATATGGTTATTTACGGTAAGAACCGCACTTATGCAGCCTAACACAACTGATGCCAGAAGTGCAATGATGAGGTTGCCCGTAACACCGGCCAGGTGGACCATGATATTCATGGCTCTGTCGCTCTTGAAGCGGTTCAGCCTGTTCGGGTTATACATAACCGGTTTACCCCATCCGAAGCCTGCCACGAGTATCAGCACTGTACCGACAGGATCCATATGCGCCATGGGATTAAGCGTAAGCCTTCCCATATTGGCCGGGGTCTGATCACCGAGCCATACCGCCACTCTCGCATGCATGAACTCATGGAAAGAGAACGATATGGTTATTGCAAACAACATGCAAAGGAGATGGAGCACCATCTCCTTGCCGCTTAATCCGGATTGAAGCAAACTTACTATCATGCCTTGGTTACCGTAAACTTAATCTTCTCGCCGTTGATATTAACTTCTCTGGCAGTCTCGCCTTCGCCCTCTTCAAAGCTTACAGCAAGCACTTCGGAAGCGATATAATCCTTCCTCTTGGCTATGACTGCACCGAGCTTGTCGTTGCCGCTATAGAGGACATTGATCCTGTCTACGACTTCAAGTCCGGTCTCCTTACGGAGATTCTGGAGCTTGCTTATCATCTCTCTTACGTGACCGTCTTCGATGAGATCATCAGTAAGAACTGTTGATATCGACACGGTAACACCGCGGTCTGACTGTGTCGATAATCCTTCAGGCTGTGCTGTCTCGATGATGAAATCATCTATCGTCATCTCGAACTCTTCACCGTCAACAGTGATCTTGATCGGTCCTTTGTCAAGAGCTGCCTTTGTCTCCTTGCCGGGGAGATTTGCAATAACTTCCTTGGCGGCATTGAGCTTAGCTCCGAACTTCCTCCCGCAAGTCCTCAGCTGAGGCTTGAAGGAGTAGTTGACCAGGCTTGATGCATCCTTAAGAGCCTCGATATTCCTGATATTCAGTTCTTCCAGTACAATGGACTTATACTCGTCGTCCAGTTCCTTGTCAGCCACGACATAGATCGTCGACAGCGGCTGTCTGTTCTTGATCTTTGCAGCTTCTCTGGCCGTTCTTCCGAGTTCAACGATCGTCTGGATGAGATCCATCTCCTCCTCGAGTTCCTTATCGATCATGCTCTCATCGCATACCGGGAAGCTTGCCATATGAACAGACTCAGGTGCATTCTTATCAACGCTTCTGACAATATTCTGGTAGATAGACTCCGTCACAAACGGTACAAACGGAGCACAAAGCCTCGTCAGCGTCTCAAGCACCATATAGAGCGTCATGAACGCATTTGTCTTATCAACTGTCATCTCGCCTGCCCAGTATCTGTCACGGCAGCGCCTTACATACCAGTTACTCATCTC
>DFIB01000055.1 GCA_002371375.1 Mageeibacillus sp. UBA3708
CGTTAGGTATCTCGATACCGATGGCGCTCTTACCCGGGATCGGAGCTTCGATCCTTACGGAGAAAGCCGCCATGGCCATCTGTATATCATCCTGCAGAGAGAGTACCCTGTTAACTTTGGTACCTGTTGCAAGCGTCAACTCGAAGCGGGTAATCGCCGGACCGTGTGTGATATTAACTACATGAGCCTCTACTCCGAAGCTTCTGAGTGACTCCTCAAGGGTCTCTGCTTTCGCCTTGAGCTCGGCATTCGTATTGGAGGTCATGCCATTCTTATCATCCTGTGATAAGAGATTGGCAGGAGCCGGCTTGTAAACCATATTCTTCCGTGCCGGCTGTCTCTTTGCCTGAGGAATGTCAACCGTACGGTTGGAATCGGCCTTGCTCGTATCTATTATCCTGCCCTCTGTCGCACTGAAACCTGTCTGCTTCTCAGGCTTATTGATCGTTACCTTCTCTGCTGCGCCTGCGGCTGTATTAGAGTGCTTCTGCTGTACAGGAGGTTCGATCTCATCCGGCTCGTCAACCTCATATGGAGCATCAATATGTTCTTCATAATGATCACTGTAGCCTCCCGTGTGCGTCTCGGAATACGGCTCGTCAATAATCTCGCCGACCATACCGGAATCGACTCTCGGACGTCTGATAGACGTCGTTGACGCTGATGTTACCTCATATGGCAGCATATCATCATTGTTCGGAGCTTCAGGACCGGCGCCGCCCGACAGATTGAAGAAATCCTGCTGAGGCTTCTTGGCAAGGAAAGACAGTTCATCAGGCTTCTTCCTCTGATGAAGCGGCGGATTCTTAGGCATCGGCGTATAAGAGAAATCAGCACCGTGTGCTTCTCCGGTCACATTGTATGCCCTCTCGCCGTAATTAAGTCTGTCAGGATGAGGTGACGTATCGGCTCCGAATTCCTGTGCAGAAACATCGATAAAGCCTGATCTGCCATCAACGGGCATCTTGGAATTGAACGGATCATATTCTCTGCGCGGGACAGTTACATCCGTCCTGCCCGATGTCGGATCGAAAGGAGGGTTATTAACAAAAGGAGATTGTCCTGCGAAGTCTGCGAAATACCCGCCCTTGGGCTTGGAAGCTCTCTGCGCCCTGGCGCGATTAACATTCTCGTACACGCGGTTCGTCCCTGTTCTGATGGCTTTGGCCGTGCGCTGAGCAGATCTCTTGATGGATACATGGAATACCAGTATCAACTGAGACACAAAGAATATAACGATCGCCAAACTGCTGATCAGCTTACCCAGCACAATGTTAAGAGCAGTCGCGATGCCGCCGCCGAGGATGCCGCCCGTGATGCAATTGGAAGAATTTGCGGCAGGGGTAACAAGACTTCCGTCGAGTCCGGAATCCCACAGAAGCGATATTGCCTTGAAAGCAGATTCTTTACCGCTGTCATTTACGGACAACTTGCGGAAATACTCGAAATCCATCGAGATGACGGCAAGAAATGCGGAAATGCAGATTATCAGAAGGAGCACGGATCTGATCCTTATCTTGGATACACCGGCACGCTTCTCGATAAAGTAGTCTACACCCATATAAACGAGCATCAGAGGGATACAGTATGCCATTACGCCGAGAAGGCCAAATCCAAACCTCTTGATTATATCCCCAAGTGTGCCTGTTACGTCCGAAGGAAGATAGAACATCAGCATCAGAGCAATACCAAGGAAGAACAGGAGCACACCCTTCGCTTCGTGCTTATTGTCATAAGTCTTACTGCTCATACATTAAGCCTCCGGGATGCTTTGTAAATACATGCCACTGTCTTGGCGTCCTCGATCTCGCCGGAATCGCACATCTTTATCAGTTCTGTGAAAGGATACTTTTCAACACGGAGGAATTCACCGGAATCGGGAGAGCCGCCCACATAAGATAGCCCTGTTGCCAAATAAAGGTGGATCTTCTCAGAGCAATAGGCCGGGGTAGCATAGATATAACCCAAAGATTCTATCTTCCCGGCTGTAAAGCCTGTCTCTTCCCTGATCTCCCTGCTTACACATTCAGCAGGAGATTCACCCGGCTCGATCTTGCCTGCCGGAACTTCCGTCAGTACTCTCTCTGCGCCGCTCCTGAACTGTCTTACCAGGTAACAGTTAAGCTCATCATCAACCGGCAGGACGCAGGCACCGCCTGTATGCTTTATGACCTCTCTTGTCGCCATCCTGCCGTCAGACAATCTGACAGTCCTTACATCGCACTCAAAAACGCGTCCCTTGAACACAAACTCTTCAGTAAGCGTCATCTCAAACAATTCGTTATCTTTACAATCAATACTGCCCATTAATACTCCGTTGATTTATTTAAACTCACGCGAACACCTGACAGCAAGTTCATCACACCTGTTATTGTACTCATTATCAGCATGCCCCTTAACTTTTATGAAATTAACCTTATGCACTGAAGACAAAGCATACAGTTCTTTCCACAGGTCAGAATTGGCGACGGGCGCCTTGGCGCTGTTACGCCAGCCGTTCCTGACCCATTTGCCGATCCAGTCCTGCACGAAAGCATTGATGACGTAAGCACTGTCGGAATACAGATCGACTTCGCAAGGCCTCTTCAAAGCTTTAAGACCATTGATAACGGCCAGAAGCTCCATTCTGTTATTTGTTGTTGATTCTTCTCCGCCGCACAGCTCCTTGGTTGCTCCGCCGGCCATGAGGATAGCGGCCCAGCCACCGGGACCGGGATTGCCCGAACAGGCTCCGTCGGTATAGATAACAACCTTGGTAAGCTTCGCTTCTGCCATTATTACTTACCGCTCTTCATCTGCTTAGTTCTCTCGGCAGCAGCATCCACGGCCTTGATGACACTATTGCGGAGGCCATTCTCCTCAAGCGCCTTAACACCGGCGATCGTCGTTCCTCCGGGAGAACATACCATATCCTTAAGAACTGCGGGATTGTCCCCGGTCTCAAGGCAAAGCTTGCCTGAGCCCATAACTGTAGCAGCAGCGATCTTGAGCGCATCTGCTCTCTTAATGCCGAGTCCGACTGCGGCATCAGCCATCGCTTCAATAAAAAGCATTACGTATGCGGGGCCTGTTCCGGACACGCAGCCAATGTTATCAAGAGTATTCTCATCGCAGATGATCACTTCACCGCATGTTGACAGGAGCTTATGTACGGTCGCGATCTGTTCTTCAGTCAGATTAACGGGACAAACAGCAGACACACCGCAGCCCACCTGTGCAGGCGTGTTTGGCATGATCCTGACGAAAGCTCTGTCACTGCCTATGATGCCTGCGATCCTGCCGGTAGTTACAGCAGCTGCTATCGACAGAATGACAGCCTTGCCGCTCATATATCCGGCAACGTCCTTGAGAGTATCATCGAAATTGACCGGCTTGACCGCAATCAGGATATAATCCGCATCTTTAACGCATTCTTCGATGCTTCCGCAAGCTCTTGCACCTGTCAGCTCAGCAGCTCTCCTGAGAGAAGGCTCATAAACATCATAGAGACTGATATCTATATCACCGTCATATCTCGAGGCAAATCCCATTGCCAGCGCCCTTCCCATATTACCTGTGCCGATAACTGCTATATTCATTCAGATTATCCTCCAATATAATTATTAAATTATTATAATATAAAAAGTCGAAAATCAAGATAACAATTACTTGACATATATCGAACTCTCAATTAAACTACACAATGTTGATTTAGGGGAGTGGCTCAATGGTAGAGCAGTGGTCTCCAAAACCACCGGTTGCGAGTTCGAATCTTGTCTCCCCTGCCAATCGATAACAAGAGGCTGTCTCTGAAGTGATCTGATTCACATAGAGACAGCCTCTTATATTTTGGCTAATTATGGTTCTTCAATGAATATGTGGTAATAAGTGATGATACTGTGGCCGACAGGCATCACAATACATGACACAATATCCCGATGCATTGTCAGACGACTTTAACTGTTGCTTTCTTCTGTTTGTTATAGGCAGGAGCCAGAATGAAGAGGATTATAACGATACTGGACGCAAGGTGAAGCGGTATCTGGCTCCACGATATAGACTGATTCTGCAGAGCATCAACAGTTCCACCTGCAAGAATGGTTGCCAGCTGATTGTTGAGGTAATGCATTATAACAGGGACCCAGATATTCTCAGTCTTCATATAAGCATAGCCGAAGAATATAGCAATACTGACACATGTAATGATCTGTGACACAAAAGCCTGAGGTCCGGAATCCTTTGTGTAGTACATGAAATCAATGTTAATATGCCACAGTCCCCAGACAAGCCCGAGCAGGAACACTCCGAGACGTTTGCCGAATCTATTCTGCATTACCGGCTGCAGATAGTACCTCCAGCCATACTCTTCACCAAAGAAAACTATAAAGGTAAACACAAAATTAATCGGAAGAAGAACTACATTAACCCAGAATTGCATGCTTTGTAAAACACTGAGAAGTGACGTCACACCTGAATTCGTATTGCCAAGATAATCATAGATTGTTATTGACAGGAGTGTTCTTCCGAAGAAAAGTACAATAAAGACTGCAATAAGAATAACGCTTGCCGCGATGTTCTTACGTTCGACCCCCGCACTGATCTTGCGCTCTCTGTCAGTAGTCCAGAAAAGAATGTATGCAATGAGGCTTCCTCCTATAACGGTCAGCTGAGAAAAGAGATTCCAGGCATCAATCTTACCTGCACTTCCCAGATTGATTGCGGGAATCTGTATAAAGACAGACGTAATGCTCAAGCAGATCATCACCGCAGCAGTGACGAGGAAAGTGATATAGGCTGCCATCGGCAGTCTCTCCTTCCTGTCGCCTGCTATCAGCTTGCCCAGTATAACACCGCATGCAGGATACATCATTTGCGCATTAACAAAGGCAGACAGATCCAGCCCCTTCCGGTATCCCAGAATCATAAGCACACTCATCAGTGCGGTAAATCCATATGCAGCCGCAATGAATATCCATATTTTCTTTCTGCCGTTTGTCTCCATAAATGCCTCCAAACCGTTATATCTTACACAGGAGATCCGTTTATTCCGGCCGGATACTCCGAACGTAATATATCACTGAATTGTTCTTGTTGTTCTCCACTGGTGCAAACGGAATAATATCTGTCGTGAAATGCAAAAAATACGGGGCGTCTCCACCTCAGCATCAGTGCTGTAAATCGATACGCTAATCAATTCACTTATTACGCGGGATCATAACAGACAGCGCGAATACACTATCTTCAAACTCAGTCTTAACGATGCAGTTATATTTCTCAGCAGCACTTCTGATATTACTGAGTCCGAATCCGTGATGCTCCTTATCAGGCTTTGATGTGTAGCCGTTTGAAGACATTATGAGTTTAACATCAACTTTGTCACGGCATGAATTTGATATCTTGATAACAAAGAACTTGGAAGTTCTCTTGATAGTCATATTGACAAAAGGATCGCTGCTGCCGGCGGCCGCCTCGATCGAATTATCAAGAGCATTGGCGAAGATACTGCAGCAATCTGTAGGCTTCATATCAAGTCCGCCGTCCACAATGCCGTCACAGGCAAATCTGATATTATGCTCCCGCATCTTATCCGCTTTAAGCGACACTATCATATCCAGCATCTCATCACCTGTCACAAATTGTGGTGACAATGCTTTGACTTCTCCCAAAAGATCAGAAATATGAGCTTTTGCCTCATCGATCCTGCCTTCATCAAGCATCATCTTGGCAAGGGAAAGATTATTGATGATATCATGGCGGAAAGCCCTTGTCTCGGTCTGGCTTCTCTTGTACTGCTCGATATACTCTAACTCGGCATTTAGATAGTTCGCCTGATATTCGTTTTGTTCCCTGAGATATCTCTCAGCCGCTATTGTAACTATTACGATAGGTGCAACAATACAAACAACCGGTATGATAATGCCAAAAGAAATGCTCAGAAAATAATGATTTGTCTCAACCTGTGATTCAGCCATCGGAATGACTATCAGCAGAGATGACAGTATTACCCACAGTACGAACAGAATCCTGAACGGGACTCTGATAATATACCGCCTTTGCTTGCGGTAAAATCCGAGATACAGAAGCAGGATAAGGAATACGTCAATGACAAAATCAGCAATGATCGTGACAGTGTATATCAGTCCGATACCCGAAGAAGCAATATCATTCTGAATGAAATTGACAGAGCCTCCTGCTATAAAGACAATACTTCCCTGTATCATATTCTGAATGTAAAAATAGTAAACATACAGGCAGATCGTAGCCTCAAGGGCTCTCAGGAATCTGTGTTCCTTGAAAGCGACCATATAGAAAACGAATGCAAACAGGAAAGCAACAACATTGACTACCATTTCGGTTATCATAGTGATAACGGCATCAACATCGATACCACTACCAACGTAAACGGGGTTATCGGCAATCTCATACGCCATTTGCTTGAGCTGTTCGGAATTAAGACTGAGAAGAAGAGTGACGGCAAGTTCAAAAACAATAAGTATGCACGCCGATATCACCATTCCGCGCGTTATCTTCACATTTCTTCCCAAGAAACAATATGCAATGAGTATCACGACAAACATCGCGAGAATGAAATCTATGTAGGACATCCCGACCATTATGATATTAACTGCTTCCATGATCAGAATGCTTCACTTTCGACATAAGCGTACAATGCATCTTTGAGAGCTTTAACGTTATTCCTGCTGACCGGAACCGGCACCTCGCCGCTTCCGCCTTCCATTATCACATCGTTCTTAACGAGCTTCTTAACTCTGGGTAATGATACAAGGTATCCCCTGTGTGTCCTGAAGAATCCTTCGTTCCTGAGATCGTTCTCAAAATCACCGATATTATAACGGATAAGATGATCACCTTTTATTGTGCAGATCCTCACATACTGGTTCTGCGCCTCCATAAATATGATGTCAGCAAGATCGATAAGAAGCTGCTCGCCATCCTCTCTTATGATAAGCTGCCTTTTGTTCTTTTGGCGCGATGTAACATGCTGCAGCACTTCTCTGAGCTTATCCACACGGACAGGCTTCGTAAGATACCTCAGCGCATTCACTTCATAACCTTCAATGGCATATTCCACGTGTCCCGTGAGGAAAACGATATTAAGCTTCTCATGCTTTGCGCGGAGCTTTCTGGCGAGCGATATGCCGTCGATCTCGGGCATCTCAATATCCAGGAATACAAGATCATACGGATCCTTCTCACATTCACGCAGAAGCCAGTTGCCGTTCGAGAAAGTATCGATATCATAATCATAGGCAGAACCGAGCCGGTCAAGCAGACTCTTAAGCTCAACCCTGTATTTCTCTTCATCGTCACAGACCGCTATTCTCATAGACTGTTAACAAGCTCCTTGAAAAGATCTCCCCTATGCTCGAAATGCCTGAAATGATCATATGACGTTCCCACGCTTGACATTATCACAACATCCCCTGCCTTAGCGACAGACTTAGCCTTCTTAACGGCTTCTGTCATCCTGGCAAGTGCGATTTCGCGTGTCTTCGGCAGTTCATACACCTCATCCCCGCCTTCTATAACATACACCTTGTACTTGCGTCCGTTCGCCTCTTTGGCAAGTATCTGCTCGATAAGTCCGGCATTGCTTCCGTAAATAACGATCCTGTCCGAGAACTTAAGGATCGCATCGCCAAGTCCTTCATAGACACACTGCTTATCCTTGCCTCCGCAGAGAAGCACGCCGTGCATTCCCCTGTCTGTCAATGCATTCATGGTATTGATCGTTCTGTTGGGAGATGTGTCAATCGACGAATTGTACCACCTGACACCGTCAAGTTCTCTTACAAGTTCGATCCTGTGCGGAACGCCCTTAAATGTTTTTGCAACAGTAACAATATCTTCTGTTCCCACAAGATCAGAAGTAAGCGCGATTGCCGCGAGATAATTCTGCACGTTATGTGCCCCTGGTATGAGTATCTCCCCTTTACGTATGATCCTCGTAATGCCTGCAGGGGTCTGAAGACACAGATAACCTTCCTCATCAACGAAAGCAATATCTGCGCCGGGGTATGTATTTCTAAGATTTACACACGTATCGCCTGCAAAATACGACACCCTTCCTCCTGCAATATTGCGCATGTCATATGTCAGATCATTTGCTGCGTTGAGAACGAGCTTACCAGTTGCCCCCTGCGAGGCAAAAATATTGGTCTTGGCGCTGATATACTCCTGATAATCGTAGTGGAAGTCAAGATGATTAGGAGTGATATTCGTGATCACCGCATTATCAACGCTGCGTCTCATTCCAAGAAGCTGGAAAGATGACAATTCAAGCACGACCTTGTCTTCGGGAGTAATCTTCCCGATCCGGTCCAGAAGCGGAGTACCGATATTGCCTCCAAGATAACAGTTGTATCCCGCTGTCTTTAAGATCTCATACACAAGAGTGGTTGTGGTAGTCTTGCCGTCCGATCCGGTAATTCCGAACGTCTCGGCCGGACAAAGATCCAGGAAAAGCTCCATTTCGGTAGTAAGAACTGCCCCCTTGCGCCTTTGCGCTTCAAGTCCGTCCACAGTAAATCTCATCTTGGGAGTCTTGAACACAATGTCGAACCTATCCTCGAACATCGGCTTAAGATAACCCTCTCCCAGTGACCACTTAACAACTATTCCCTGTTCCTTGAAATCGCTTACTACCTTCGCAATGGCAGGTTCCGATTCATCATGCATATCGAAAGCAGTAATGTCGGCACCCAGCCCGTACAGCCATTTGATAAGCGGGGTATTTGATATGCCGACACCGCATACCGCCGCCTTACGGCCTTTTATATAATTCTTAAATCTGTCCAGTTTTATATTACTCAACGCCTAATCCTCCATATGCTTCGAACAGATTAGAATAGAAACCACCCCTTCCGATCAGCTCGTCATGGGTGCCGGTCTCTGTTATCCGTCCTTTATCGATCACAATAATCTTATCACAATCTACTATAGTTGAAAGTCTGTGTGCGATTATTATGCCTGTTCTGCCGTTCAGGACTTCCTTAACGGCCTTTTGGATCTTAACCTCTGTAAGGATATCTACGGATGATGTTGCCTCATCAAGAATGATCACAGACGGGTCATAGGCCATGATCCTTGTTATACTGAGCAGCTGCTTCTGCCCCTCAGATATATCTTCCCTGTCACCGCCTATCTGCTCATCATATCTCCCGGGGAGATTATCAATAAATGTATCTGCTCCAGTCTTAGCCGCTGCCCTCCGGCATCTGTCCTCATCAAGTCCGGGAACACCGTATCTGATATTATCCCTGACAGTACCGATGCTGAACCAGTTATCCTGCGCAACAAGTCCGATCATCCGCCTTAATTCTTTACGCGGTATCTGATAAATGCTGATACCGTTGATCAGTATGTCTCCGGAGTCCGCTTTATAATACCTGAGAAGGAGATTGATCACAGTCGATTTACCTCCACCCGTAGGACCGACTATTGCCGCTTTTTGGCCGGGTTCTATAACAAACGAGATATTCTTCAGAACAGGAGATCCTGGAATATACGAGAATGTGACATCCCGGAATTCGATCCTGATATTATCCCTGTCTTCAATAACATCGGGTATATCCTCTTCATGAACTGTCTCATCCTCATCTATAAACTTATAGATCCTGTCGAGGCAGGCAAAACTGTCAGACAATTCGGTAAATACCGAGGAAAGATCATTGAAAGGCTTCATAAACTGATTTGCATACATAAGAAGCGAACTCATAATACCGACCGTCATATTGCCTGATATTACGCTCAGTGCGCCGATGAGAGCTACACCGGCATAGATAAGGGCATTAATGAATCTGGTGGAAGGGTTTGTTATTGACGACAGGAATGTCGCTTTGGATGATGTCCTGCGGTAATTGTCGTTAAGCTTAGTAAAGCCCGCAACAGTTCCTGATCTGAGGTTATATATCTTGGCCTCCCGGAATCTGGCACATGATTCGCCTATGTAGGATGTCTGCTCGGCTCTGATATCCGAGGCAGCTTTGAAAGACTTATACGACTTTGTCGATATAAGGTAGGCAACTACAAATGACACCGGCGTGAACAGCAGGACATACAACGCGATCCTCCAGTTCAGCAACAGCATGATAACAAGTGTTACACCAATAGATACAATGCCGCAGAAGAACTGATTAAGGAACAGGATCATGCCGTCACCAACAGTCTCACAATCGTTGATGACGAGACTCTGGATAGATCCGGGCTCACTCCTGTCTATATAGGATATAGGGAGCTTCCTGATCTTGCCGTATGTTTCATCTTTGAGACGGGTAATGAGATCATAGGCCAGTTTATTATTGATCCTGAGCATTATCAGCTGGGCCAGGGCTCCTGATACAGCAATGGAAGCTATGAGGATCACTCCTTTCAGGATGCTGTTCATATTGTCTGCGGCATTTCCGTCTATGAGATCGATCGTTCTGCCCGAGTAGTACGGGATCAGCATTGATAAAGCAGCATATACACATGCAAGGATGAAAGACAGTATAACAAGCCCTTTAAACTTACCCATATACCGGGTGATGCGCCTTATGTTCTTCATCTTATTCATCACCAGTCACCCCCTGCAGCCTGCAAAGTTCTCTGTAGCTGCCGGACTTCTTCAGAAGCTCGGAGTGCGGTGCAAAATGACTGATCTTACCATCCTCAAGAAGCATGATCCTGTCGCAATCCTTAACCGTATTAATCTTCTGGGATATCATGATAACGGTCGGATGATTGCTGAGCCTGTTAAGATTATCAAGGAACTGACGTTCCGTCTTAGCATCCAGAGCAGAAGTGGAATCATCGAGTATCAGCACGCCGGGTCTGCCCGCAATAGTTCTTGCAATGTTTATCCTCTGCTTCTGACCGCCTGACAACCCGCTCCCGAGAGAATAGACTTTATGATCAAAGCCCTCTTCCTTGGAATTAATGAATTCCGTACACATGGAAATATCCGCTGCTTCCGTCACCATTTGATCGGTAATATATTCTCTTCCGAGCTTAATATTGTATCCGATACTTCCGGTAAACATTCCCGCTTTCTGGATGCACATTGATACGGCTCTTGATCTGCTTGTGCCTGTAAGACTGCCTATATCTTTGTCATCCACCAGTATCACACCCTCGGTGGGTTTAAGAATGCCTGAGGCAAGAGCTGCCAATGTGGACTTGCCCGAGCCTGTCCTGCCTATAATGCCGATCTTCTCACCGGCAGCCACCTCGAAATCAATACCTGACAGTGAATAATTATTGGAATCAGGATACTTGAAGGACACATTGTCGAAGCTGATCCGGTGTGCCTCTGATACGTTAACGGGAGAATCTGTACCATATTCTTCCTTACTAAGTGACAGGAAGCGCTCCACCCTGCCTGCACAGACTATCGACCTGCTGACATTAACAATAAGATTAGCGAATTTGATGAGCTCCACAAGTATCTGGGACATATAGTTGTAAAGCGCTACAACCTGTCCCTGAGTAAGGTCACCGTATGAGACATTAACAGCGCCACGGTAGATAAGAAGACATATGCTCAGATTCACTATGACAAAAGTGACGGGATTCAGGAGAGAAGATACCGCACCTGTCTTTTTCTGAAGAGAATTGAGAACACTGCTCTTTGAAGTAAAGTCTTCATAATCGTCATCCTGTCTGTTAAAGCCTCTGATAACTTTAGAACCGGATATGCCGTTTGCCGACCTTGATACAAGCTCTTCCATGGATTCTCTTGTTCGTGTATTCAAAGGAATGAGCATCCTCATATTAATGACGATAAAGACTGTAAGCACTGCAAGCATTATAACAAATATGACAGACATCTTATGGCTTACGGTAAAAGCCATGACAGCCGCGCCCAGAACGATAAAAGGAGACCTGAGCAGAAGTCTCAGAGTCAGGTTGATACCTGAAGAGATCTGGTTGCAGTCCGCAGTAAGCCCGGTGATTATCCGCGATGAACCTGTCTTCTCAAATGTTCCGACGGACAGCGAAGTAATATGATCAAACAAGTCCCCTCTGAGGCTGCAGGTGATGCCGTTCGCAGCATATGCCGCGAAATACTGTGCGGTTATGGCACAGCCGAAGCCGACAACGGCAAACACGACAAGAAGAATGATCCTCGATATGATATAAGAATTATCACTCTGTGCTATACCCTTGTCGATTATCCCGGCAACAACCAGAGGAACGATCAACTCGAATATCGCCTCAAGCAATTTGAATACGGGGCTGAAGATGATCTCTTTGAGATACGATCTGCAATAACGCGCGAGTGTCCTCATACGAGTTCGGACAGCATCCTGTTACAGTTCTTGATGACCTCATCAATATCTACGGTGGTATACTCACCGTTCTCGTAGAGTATCTTGCCGTTAATCATTGTCATCTTAACGCATGAATTATCAGCACTGTAAACGATGTTGCGCACAATGTTATTCTCGGGCTGCATGGAAGGCTTCTTCATGTCTATCATGACAATGTCCGCCTTCTTGCCTGCGGCGAGCACGTCACAGTCGTTAAGGCCCATGCAGAGTGCACCGCCTGATGTTCCTGCCTTCAGGATCCTTAACGGATCGACTGATGCCGCATCACCGGTCTCGGCATTAGAAAGAACAGTATCAAGATACATCTCACGAAGCATCGACAGGCTGTTATTAGAGCCGGCCCCGTCAGTACCGATGGCGACCTTCATATCGGAATTCATGAACTTATATACGGGAGTTATGCCGCTGCCGAGCTTCAGATTGGAACATGCATTGAATACTGACCACAGTCCCTTGCTCCTGAACAGTTCTCGGTCTTCATCAGTAAACCATACGCAGTGGAATCCGCCTCCTCCGTAATCGAAGATACCAAGCCTGTCTATCAATACGGCAGGAGTTACGCCGTACCTCTGCCTGCATCCTTCGACCTCATCTCTTGTCTCGCTGATATGCGTAAATACAGGAGCCTCATACTTGTGTGCAAGTTCCGAGACATACTTCATGTTCTTCTCGCTTGTCGTATATTCCGCATGGAATCCGAGCCTGAATGACACAAGAGGATCAAAAGAATTGAATGTGTTGTAATTGTCTTCCAGCTCATCAATACCGCCGAAGTCATTTGCCGAATCACAGAAAACAAGTCTGAAACCTGTCTCAACCGCCGCTCTGGCCGATTCATTAAGATGGAAATACATATCAAAGCAGGATGTTATGCCGCCTGCAAGGTATTCGGCATATGCAAGCTTTGAATACCAGTATACATGCTCAGGGGTCAGCTTGGCTTCCCTCGGGAATATAGCCTTGAACAGCCAGTCATTAAGTGAGTATTCATCTGCCAGAGATCTTGAGAATGTCATCGCGGAATGAGTATGAGCATTCTTCAG
Source organism: Mageeibacillus sp. UBA3708 (assembly GCA_002371375.1). GTDB lineage: Bacteria > Bacillota > Clostridia > Saccharofermentanales > Saccharofermentanaceae > Saccharofermentans. The sequence continues at coordinate 13,355 of DFIB01000055.1, forward strand.
TCCGGGCATAAGAACATTGCGTTTGCAGTCTATCTGACGGTCCCAGCTGATATCATTCGGCTTCCCCGCGCCTACGTATATTATCCTGTCGTCTTCGGTCCACAATTCGCCTTCAACAAAATCATTATCCGCCATTGTAATTATTCTGGCATTATAAAACCTGATCCTCATGCGTTATCTCCTTTCAGATCACAGCATCGGCGCGACAAGCCTAAGTATTGTACGTCCCAGACGTATAAATACATTCGGTCTTCGCGAGAACTTCTCTGTGACATCCTCACATCTTGTAATGATTTTATCAAACTCCGTCTTTATGTCACTTATGCAATCTGTTTTGAACATGAGAACCGCATCCTCAAAGTGATGATAGAATGAACGGTAATCAAGATTGATCGTACCGACAACTGCAATCTTGTCATCGGCGATGCACATTTTCGCATGGATAAAGCCGGGGGTAAATTCATAGATCATGCATCCTGCCTCGATAAGTGAAGCATAATATGATTTAGTGAGCTTGTTAACAGATTTCTTATCAGGAATGCCCGGAGTTATTATCCTCACATCCACACCGCGCTTGGAAGCAAGGCTGATCGCTCTCCTAAGGCTCTCGGATATAACGAGATACGGAGTAGTGAACCAGCAGTATTTCTTAGAATTATAGAGAATGTTGATATATACATTCTCACCTGTTAATTCCTCATCCAGCGGACTGTCTGCATAAGGTACGATGAAGCCCGAACCATGGCATGGCTCTATGCTCCTGCAGAACAGATCCCTGTCCTTGTCGATAAGCGATTCATCATAGAGTTCCCACATGGAGAGGAACATGGCCGTAAAGTTCTTGACCGCAGGTCCCTCCAACCTTACGCCCGTATCGTACCACTCACCGAAAGGATGAGTAATGTTGAAATACTCGTTAGCGATATTGAAGCCGCCCGTATAGCCTATCCTTCCGTCGATCACACAGATCTTGCGGTGGTCACGGTTATTCATGAAGACGTCGAATAACGGACTCATAGGGTTGAAGATGCAGCACTTGATACCGACACTCTCCAGCATCTTCTTGAAGTCGGAATTAACAAATACAAATGATCCGATATCATCGTAAATGATCCGTACATCAACGCCGACACCTGCCTTAGCGGTGAGGCATTCAAGAAGAGGTTCAAAAGCTTCCTTGTTCTCTATCGCATGGTATTCAAGGAATATGAATTCCCTGGCCTCTCGCATATCTTCGATCATTGACCGGTAGCATTCTGTCGCGTTGCCGTAAAACTTCGTCGACGTGTCAGTGTAGAATGGATAAAATGCATAATCCTTAAGGTATTTGAACATCGTGAATTCATGAGGTGCCGATGACTCGAACGTCCTTAACGTATCCTCGTCCTGAACAAGATTCTCCATCATGAAGTTGTCCGCATGCTTTATCTTCTTCTTGATCACGTGCATTGCCGGCGAGTAATGGAACAACAGATATATAATGATCCCTACGAAAGGAAATGCCATTATTATGATTATCCATACGACCTTGATGTCATCCGTTCTGTCCTTGGCATTAATACCGATAACGAACAGAAAGCCGACAATGTACACAACATAGAGCATCATGGGCATCTTCGAGAATAAGAAGAGAAAACCCCAAGCCAGAAGAACGATCTGTAGCAATAGAAGGAAAGATATTATTACTATCCTTCCAACACTGTTCTTTATAGCGAACTTGCGTTCGACAGTGCTTCTGCTCTTCCCGTTAGTCTCGGAACTCATCTGATATTCTCTATAAACGCCTTATATGCAAGATACAGGTAATAAAGATCTATTTTGGATATGAGTTCAACGGGAGCATGCATTGACCATACGGGCACGCCGCAGTCTACAACATCCATTCCGGTCTTAGCCATATATGCGGAGATCGTTCCGCCGCCTCCGGCATCGATCTTACCAAGTTCGCCGGTCTGCCACGGTATGGAATTCTTCGCAAAGATGTCGGTTATCTGAGCAACAAAATCGCCGTTTGCTTCACTGCTGCCCGATTTGCCTCTGGCACCTGTATATTTCTCGATCTTAATTCCGTGAGACATGAACGCGGTATTGCGCGACTCATATACACTTGCATACTTAGGATCATAGCCTGTAGTAACGTCTGTAGAGAGCATCTTTGTATTCTCCATTGCCTTACGGAAAGTCAGCATGTTGAATTTATCGATACCGCCTTCATTCTTGGCAAGAAGCTCCATCAGGAAATTCTCGTAAATAACAGACTGTGCGCCGGAATTGGAATAAGAACCGATCTCCTCCTTGTCTGTAAGGAGAGTCACACATGTTCTCTTCGGCTTCTCCTGAGCGAGGAGTGACATAAGTGCAGGATAGGCACAAACTTTATCATCATGACCGTATGCGGCAATATAAGACCTGTCGAATCCGACATCACGTGCCTTGGCAGCAGGAACGATCTCGATCTCAGCTGAGACAAAATCCTTCTCCACTATTCCATACTTCTCGTTCAGTATCTTAAGTATCGCTTCTTTGTACGGTTCCTTGGAATCCTTATTGTCCCGCACCGGAATACCGCCGATTACAACATTGAGATCTTCTGCAGGTATAAATTCAGAGGCCTTTTTGCCCATCTGCTCATTCCCGAGATGAGGAAGAAGATCAGTAATATAGAATACCGGATCATCATTATTCTCACCGACGCATATCTCATGCTCTTTCCCGTCCTTCGTAAAGACAACCCCGTGGACAGCAAGCGGGATAGTTGTCCACTGGTACTTCTTGATACCGCCGTAGTAATGTGTCTTGAAGTATACGGTCTCATGATCCTCATAGAGAGGATTGGGCTTAAGGTCAAGGCGAGGAGAATCAACATGAGCACCGAGAATATTATATCCGTTGGCACAAGGCTCAACACCTATAACTGCACAGGCAAAACCCTTGCCTTTGACGGACTTATAGACTTTGTCGCCTGCTTTAAGCGTCTTCTTGCTGTCTATGTCGACAAATCCGAGTTCCTTGCAAGCATCGAGACTGTTCTTAACAAATTCTCTCTCAGTCTTAGAGATATCAAGGAAAGACTTGTAGTCCTCTGCAAAATCCATAGCTGCCTTGATGTCAGCCTTACTGCATTCCTTGTAAAGATTAGGGAAATCTGCTGCCAGCTTGATTCCCTTTGATTTGGATGATTTCTTCTCAGCCATAGTATATTTACCTCTTATATTATTTTTTGTTATCGTCGTCGAGGAATTCGCCGAAATCCTCAAATGTCTCCTCATCGGTAGAAATAACACCTGTAGCATCGATATCGATCTCAGGTTCGACAACAGCAGGTTTGAGTTCAACTACTGCTTCGTCGCTTGATTCTTCAACTTCCCCGGATAATGTATCAGGTTCGGTATCAGGCGTTGTATCAACCGGATCGTCTTTTGCAATAGAATCGTCAATAAGAACATCACCTTCGAGACATACCGGTTCATCGGCCGTATTCTCTGCTGACACTATGCCGAGATCAGCCCCTTCAGCAACAACTGCTGTGATCGGCTCGACGGCAGAATCTTCTGTCCCTGCATCGGTTGAAGCACCTTCTTCATCCACGGAAGCAGCCTCAGCAGCTGCAGCAGATCTGGCACGTGCATCTTCAAGTTGCTTGCGCTGCATGGCTCTTCTCTCTTCACGCATACGCTTCTTCTCTTCTTCAGCAGCAATACGCGCTTCCTCTTCCTGATTACGCTTCTCGATCTCTGCGAGCTTCTCCCCGCTTGCCTGTCTGATCGCAGTCTGCTTAAGATCATCAAGTGAAGCTGATTTTGTAACTGCATTCTGCATGATCGCCTGCATCTTCTTACGGCTCTCCTCAGTCGCCCTCTGTTCAGACTCGGCAACTTCATCGCCAAGCTCCTGAAGCCTCTTGATCTCCTCAAGAGTAGCTCTGTCAGGCACGCCTTTCTCATCAGTAATATATCCGACACTCCTGATATTTATATCTTCAACTCCGGTATCGTCGAAGTTGGAAGACGCCTCTTTGAGGGTCTTATAATCAGGGAGTTTTACTCCGGGCAATATCTCATATTTACGTTCGTCTTCAGCCATATTTCCCTCCCGAATTCTATTTTCTCATAAACAAAACGATCACAAGTGCAACTATTATCAGCAGTTCGAAGATCATTGCACCTACATAAAGCATCGTCTTCTTCTTAACGGATTCCTTGATATCTTCGATCTTATTCTCAGTCTCCTGAGCCTGCTTCTCATTATCGGAAGCTTTAGCCTTGGCGACATGATCATCTTCTTTATCAGGATCCGGCGTAACATTCTTGTTGATGTTAGCCTCTACGATTATATTACGCGCCTTCTTGACACGCGGCACCATCTCCTCCTGAAGCTTCTTGAAGGTGTCCTCGGATCTGGGGAAGGCGTCGGCACCATTCTTGGAAGATGATGTGTCAGGCGCTTGCGTACCGTCGAAATACAACACTCCAAATGACGAGTCGTCACTGTTATTGCTTCCGCCGACGATGAATTTGTCGATGATGCCGCCGATCTCTTTCTCTCCGTTCTCACGACCCGAAGAGAATGTCTCAGCCATCCTGGCAACAACAGGCTTAACAAAGCCGGAATTCTCATCATAGACGGAATCCTGTACTCCGTCAGTCATAAGACAGACAGCATGGATATTATCAGTCGTAGTCTTAACGATCCTGAGATAATCAGCAGCGTGATTGGCAGTAACAAAGTAAGTATGACCCATAGAATCATTCTGGGGCATTGTAAGAGGCGACAATCCGTCTGAAGATACCCTGACCATGAGCCCGTCACCGATATGGCCGGCGAGGATCCTTCTATCCTTCACGGCGCAGAACAATAAAGTACAGGACAGCTGCTCAATGGACTCAAGTTCCATTTCCTTCATGATATCGGCAAATGCAATATGAACGCGGGCAATGACCAGACTTCTTATAGCAGCCTCACGGTTCTCATTATACAGCGCATCGAAATGCTCCGTCAGGAGCTCGGCGATCGCTTCAGTACATGCTTTCGATCCGAATCTTGCATGCGTATACTGCTTTGAACCGGCGCCGTCTGCGATTACAACACAGCTTACACCATTCTTCTGTACCGCAAGAGAAGCATCCTCACAAGGAACGCCTCTGCTGACATGCTTTTGTCCTGTCTGTGTTACGCAACCTACGGTAATACTCATTATTCCCCATCCTCAACAAAACTGAAGAAATCATCAACTCCGACAGACTCGCCTTCGGGTTCTGTGGAAATATTGTAGAGAGCATCATCATTCATTCCCGAGGATACAACGGAAGAACTTGAAGATCCGAGGAATTCGAACAGCTTACCGAAATCAGCAGAGTTTACCGAGATAGGCTCGGGGCGCTTAACGGAAAGCTTCTTGAGCAGATCGAAATCAACGCCGTTACCTACACCGATGTTAAATACCACGAGCTTATCATTCTGCTCAAGCTCATTACAAGCCTTAACAGCAAGATTGTAGTTAGCCATCGCGTTAGGGCCCTGAGGCGCACCGTCAGTGATAACGACGAGCCAGGGCTGGTAATACTTGATACCCATCTCCTTATACCCCTTCTTACGGAGATCAAGAAGCTCAAGAGCTGTCAGAACACCTTCTCCGATAGGAGTCAGCGTTGTTGATGCCGAGATCTCGGGAAGCCCCTTATCCTTGGATATCTTGCCGAAAGGCATTACGACCTCTACGGCAGATCCGAAAGTAATAATAGCTATGTCGGTAGCAGATCTCGTATCATCGTTGGCCTTGATCGACGCAAGAAAATTGGACAGCCCCTGATTAAGCTGCTTGATGGGATTACCCATCATTGAACCTGATGTATCCAGGCAAAAGCAGATGGGCAATCTTCTTTTTGTACTGTTACCAAAATCAGAACTACTGAAACTCTCAGACATAATAACCTCCAAATAAACTATCAGAATAATCCGAATTTTTTCTTTTTGGGCTCAGGCTCCGTATTAACGGGCTGCTGAGGCACATTGCCTGCGGCTTTGGGAACGAAAGGCGCTTTGGGGGGTGCCGGCTTCTCAAAACCTGAAGGTCTTGCAAAAGCACTTCCGCTCAACCCCGGATTGCTACTGCCTGCGGCGGCTGCGAACGGATTGTGCAGACTGGATGAATATTTCGCTGCTTCGGCAAGAGAAGAGAAACGCTTCTTAGCACCCGGAGCAACGCTGTTACGGTCTCCCGGTGTATTCTCTTCAGCTTCTGCGGTCGCATGATAATCCATCTTAGGGAACACTTTATATGCTTCGGGGTCCTCGAATTTATGACCTGCAAGTTCATCGCGGTACTCAAGAATCGTCTCGTACCACTGTATTGCCTCATAGGACCTGCCCAGCTTGAATGTGTTATAGAGCATCGTACGGATCTTAGCAGGCAGATACTGCCAGATGTAGTTATATCCTCCAAGCGGAATATGTTCCTCGTCGCTGTTGTCAAGCGTATAAGGGAAGTTCTTCTCGAGTATCTCTTCCCTCAAGGTCTCCGCACCGTTACGTGTTGCATAAGGGTGCAAACCGCAGAACAGTATGGAGAATACAAGCATTGCGATCGAGTAATCCTCATCCTCAAGCTTCCTGACAAATCCTGCGAAATCCTTACCCCACAGCCTCGGGTCAGTAAATTCCTCTGTTCCTACAGGGCAAGGAAGGTTACCGACTTGTACGGAATCCATGTCGATCAGATATACCGCATTGGATGAATAAAGCAGAGCATTCTTAAGCTGGATATCTCCTGCCACGATATTATGCATATGGAGATACAGATATTTCTCTATGAGGTTGATCAGCGTTGTGGCAACGTCCTCCCTCTTCCATTCAGGGAAGTTATTGACCATAGCATCCGGTCCGTCAAAGATATTACCAAGAGTCTTGCCTTTACCCAGGAACATGGTGTAACCGACCGGCACACCTTTATAGAAAAGGAGATCCTGCGGCCAGCATATTCCTGCACTCTTGATACCCATCGATACCATCTTCGTAAGCTTGCTCCATCTGAGCGGAGTAATAACATTCTTGTGATAGATCTTGGCCACCTTAAGTCTGTTGTCTGTAAGGAATACCATTCCCTCAGCACCTGAACTGATCCTCTTGGTCAATTCAAGCTGCTTGTCACCGCCTGTAGTTACCTTATCTCCTACATTGCAAAATGCATTGGAATCAAGATATGCCTTCTTAAGAGCCACTGGGTTGACGTTGGGGATCGATACCGATTCCAGGAATTCCCCGGAGCCGTGATAAATACTGTAATCTGTTGCAGACAATATGCAGATATCGCCCTGGAAAGCGATCTGCTTCTCAACAAGGCGCTTTGTGAATATTCCGCTCTTCGCAGTAACAATACAATAGTTACCCACCTGAGATATCGACTTGATAAACTCGGCTGTGTCTGAAGTCTGAACTGAATGAAGCTTACGCAAAGGAAGGAGCACAGAACAAAGCTCCTTCATGGCGGAGGCTGAAGCATCGTCCTTAGCATCTCCCTGATGAACAAGACAGTAATGCAGGAGCTTAAAGGAAGAACTCACATACACATCAGGGGACTTGTTGACGACCACATCCATAAACTCAAAAAAGAGCGACGTGCCGCCAAACTCCCTGATAACAGAGTAGTCAAGAATAAGATTGTCGTAATTTAATAAATATTCCAGTGCCATTTTAAACGTCCTTTACATCTAGAATATTATAAATTACTTTATAAAAAGAGGCAACCAAATTTGACAAAATTGTGGCAAAATTGTATTAATTCTTAAAATTATTATCAAAACTCAAAGTTCCTGAACAGATCCTCGTAAGTATCTCTTCTCCTGATGAGCTTAGCATCACCGGAGCATGTTATAAGCACTTCCGCCGGACGGAGTCTCATATTATAGTTGGATGCCATCGAATATCCGTAAGCACCTGCATCGAGAACGCATGCTATATCATTTGTCCTGATCTCGGGAAGGAGTCTCTCTTTGGCGATGATATCACCGCTCTCACAGATATTACCTGTCACAGTGACATATTCGGGATTATCCGTCACGACCTTGCCGTTCCTGATGACTTCGATATCATGCCAGGAACCGTAAAGAGAAGGCCTTGTAAGGATATTCATTCCGATATCAGTACCTGCATATTTGCGGCCCGCATTGTATTTGACGGCATAAACTCTGCCCAGCAGAACACCACCCTCGCAGAAAGCATATCTTCCGGGCTCCGTCTTGAACAGCGGAACATATCCGGCTTCTTCAACAAACGAATCAAGCACCTTCTCAAATTCAGCCTCAAATCTATCAAAATCGAAAGGCTTCTCATCCTCAGATACCTTATGATAAGGAACACCGTAGCCACCGCCGAAATCAATGAATTCGAGCTTGCCAAACCTCTTAGCCATCGTAAGAAGATTCTTTACAGATTCAAGGAACGGAGTGGGATTCATGAACAAAGAGCCGATATGCTGATTGATCCCGACGATCTTAAGATCATGCTTAGCTGCTACCTCAAAAAGAGTATCGAGCTGATCGTCTGTTATGGCAAACTTAGTGTTCTTGCCTGCAGTAATGACCTTCTCATGATGACCTGCACCGACACCGGGATTGAGTCTTACGGCACATCTTCCTCCGGGATTGATCTGACCGTACAGATCAAGCTGATCGATACTGTCGAGACTTGTCATGATATTGTTATCCACGGCAAACTGAAGTTCCTCACGGGATACATTGTTAGGAACATAGAAGATCCTGTCAGGTGTAAACCCTGCCTTCATCAGCAATCGGATCTCACCTTCACTCATTGCATCACAGTTAAGACCTTCTTCAAGTGCGATCTTAAGCAGGCTGAGATTTGAATTGGCCTTAATGGAATAATTGGTTGTGTAAGGATACTTGGTTATAAGACCGGCAAGTCTCTTGAGATTACCTCTGATTATGTCCTCGTTATATACATAAAGAGGTGAACCGAACTCTTCCAAAAGACGCTCGGCGTCGCAATTACCAAAGAAATTTACACTTCTGACAAATGATTCCATTATTATTCTTCTCCTTTATCGATACCGACAAGTCTCATCAAATATGCGGCATTCGACGTCCTTGAGATACCTTGCTTTAATTTATAATCAAATGTAATGCCTTTATCATCATACTTCTCACTGAAATAATAGTAAACAACATTCTTCAATTGATTCTCGGTTTTATCGACCAAAGCGTAGTCGTGTGTAGTCATCATACCACAAATAAACGGTTTTGAAAGGTTACGGAGAACAGTATACGCTCCGGCAGTCCTGTCATCGGAATTCGTCCCTCTGAAAATCTCGTCAATAAGGAACAATAGCGGACGCCCTTCCTTACCGGCATTTACGATTCCGGAAATCCTCACGAGCTCGGCTTTGAAAGTGCTCATATTCTCTTCAAGGCTGTCAACGATCCTCATGGAGGACATTATGCGCATCTTCCCCAATGTAAGTTCTGAAGCCGGCACCGGGCCGCCCATGTATGCCAAGAGTGCACAGATACCGACAGTTCTGATAAGGGTTGTCTTACCTGACATGTTAGAACCTGTAATAAGAGCAATATCAGAATTGAGCGTAACTGAATTTGCCACTCTTGTCTCAGGATACAGGATCGGATGACAGATATCCTTCCCGTCAAAGTAGGCATTATCTTCAGGACTTATGCTGTCGACAAACGACGGGAAAACATACTTATCTGCCGTAAATACGATCTGTGACTGTGATGCAAGACATTCAAATTCACCGATATTATCGAGAACTTTCCCAAGTGAACCGCCGTATTGCGCATTCCATCCGGACATAAGATCGGATACGAGATAATCAACCGGAAACACCAAATTCAGCAAAAGGGCAAAAAGCGGCTGGCTTCTCATATCTGCTATTGTAAGGATCCTGCAAAGACTGTTCATGATATCAGACACTCTTCCATGTTCTCTCAACCCGCCGGATGTCAGTTCCTTAAGGTAAGGAGCCTTATAATCAGCACTCTGGAGAACAGCATAAAGATCCCTTACAGTCTTACACTTGCGTATGGTAAGAGACGAAGGAAGAAGATCCCGGTTCCTGAACAGACCTATTCCCCAGATGATGAGGTTGATTATCATGACACCAAGGAAAGCAGCCCTCACATAGGATATATCAACAAAGATCATTATCACCGGTATCAGCCACAGCACCGGGACGAATTTATACAGGATCCTGCCCGCTTTGCTCATCGGAGTCCTTCCCTCGAACAGATGACGGAGGTCCTCATCAGAATACCTCAAATACCCGAGGCCGGCAGTTGCCTGGAAATCCTGGAGCTTATCCGTATCTGCTACAATCTCAGCACATGCCTCCTGAACAAGCTTCAAGCCGGCGTTATTAGACTCCTCTACTGAAGCATTAAGCAGTTTATGAGCGAAAGCGTTGCGGCCCATAACAGTCTCAGCTGTATTTAACAGCGTAAATACGGAACGTTTACCGAACAGTCCCAAGTCCTGACAGTAATCATGATCATTGTTATAATATTCTTCGCCGGTAAATATCACGGTATTGAGGGATTTCTCATCCGCCTTGGTAATACCGTGAAGTGCATTCTGCATAAGGCCGTCAAAATCACCTGTTATCCTGTAGATATAATCAGAATTAACGGAGTACAGAGAGCTTGTAAATCTGAGTCTGTATGTAACTTTACCATGAGAAATGCAAAGCAGAACAAAACCGCACAAAAAAAATGCCGATGCAATATATAACGGCAATAGAGAGTTAATATAACCTAGCACAATGCATAAAATGAACAGAATAAACGTTACAAAACGCAGAATACTGAAAACAATGCTTTTATGCTCAAGATCAGATATCTGCGCTGCGAGGACTCTGCCGCGCTCCTCAAACTTCTCAACTCTTGAATTCATCTATAACAGTATCATTCCTTGCTCTTTTTGCTTGTTGAAGACTTTTTGGAAGCTGAAGACTTCTTGGCAGAAGTTGTCTTCTTTGCTGCAGACGTCTTCTTGGAAGAGACTCGCTTGGGGATAGCACTGTCAAGCACCTCACCGATACTGTCATGTATTGTCAGTAATGCCTGAAGGTCAAGATAAGTGGAACTCTTATTGATTATGACGACCTTGTCATGCTTAAGGAACTGTGCAAATGTTGCTGCAGGATATACTGTCAGCGACGTTCCTCCAATAATGAGGAGGTCTGCCTTCTTGATTGCCTTAATGGCACCGTCCACATTCTGATGTTCAAGATTCTCTTCGTAAAGGACTATGTCAGGTCTTATCATTCCTCCGCATTTATCGCAATGAGGAACACCTTCATGATTGATAATATAATCGATCTTGAACTTCTTACCGCATTCCATACAGTAATTGCGGAAAACAGATCCGTGGAGCTCTATCGTTGTCTTGGAACCTGCTTCCTGATGCAGATTATCAATATTCTGAGTGATAGTAGCCTTGAGCTTGCCCTGCTTCTCAAGTCTTACAAGTGCTTTGTGAGCCTTGTTGGGCTTGGCATCCGGATAGAGAAGCTTCCTCTTGTAGAAATCATAGAATTCTTCGGGATGCTCCATAAAGAAAGAATGCGAGATAATATCAACAGGTCTGTACTTGAGACCGCTCTCTTGATTATATATACCCTCACCGCTCCTGAAATCAGGGATTCCGCTCTCCGTGGACACGCCGGCACCGCCGAGGAATACGATATTCTCAGAAGATTCAATCAGCATGCGAAGCTGATTGATCTTATTCTCCTTAGCTCCTTCATATCTGTCAAGTCTGGTTTCCATAATAGCCTCGTATTATAAATTATCTATCCCGCCGAAATGATCAACACCCATATCAACGCCACCGTCATCAAATCCGGCTGCACCGAACATCTCTTTACCGAGAACTCTCTTCTCATTACGCTCTTTCTCAACGATATTGCTGAGCGCTCTGTAAACTCTCTCGGAATCTTTGACGCTCTCGACCCTCATTACGGGCAAAGTCTGATCTGCCGTAGTCAGAACTATAGTACCGACTCCGAACAACCTCTGTCCGAGAGTGCGGCTCATTGTTACGTCCAGGACGCGGTAAAGCAAAATCTCGTCACTTACGATATTGAGGAATCCCTTCTTAAGATAAAACCTATTCTCATCAAAACTGTATCTCGTAAATGATAAAGGAAGACCAAGATATCTCTTACGGTCATGCCAAAGGATCTCATCTTCCTGCGCAAATTGAGTAAGTCTGTCCGGTTTTTTTGCCATAATGACCTCCGCAAAAAACTTTATTATTCTCTACTATTATTGCATAAATCGGATAATAATAGAATTATTATAATGCATTAATGAGAAAATTACACAAAAAATTGAACACTATGAATGATCTTCAACGATCTTGTCAGCATCAAAAAGCCTTGCCAGATCGCTGTTTTTCAGAGTTTTGCCGGTAATAAGCGTCCTGTCATAATACAGATAGTTATCACCATATGTGTAATACGGTCTGGGTCCGAGCCCGAAGAATATCCTGAAACCGTTGTTCTTAAGCCACACAGCCCTCGGATCGGTACCGTAAATGTAATCGCCGTTAGGATAAACGATCATATGTGTATCGCCGAGAAGCGGCTCGATCTGCTCCATCCATTTGTTCATGTCAGCCTGGAGTTCTTCCATCTTAGCCTGCTTTGCATTGATAAAATCGTATGTGGATGATGCGAATTTCCATCCGTTATCCTTAAGAACATCGGCGATGGAACGAACTGCATCCATATTGGACTGTAGCTCAGAATCGCTGAAGTTCACATTGGGAAGACCTGCCTGGGCAAGGGATGTGTTACGGTCATCTATCTCATCTCTGGATACAACATAACCGAAGCAAGACTCATAACCCGCAATGGAGATTACACCCTTTGCACCGTCAAAAGTAAAATCATGATGCTCCTCAACAAACTTATCGAGAATTCCGATAGCTTCTCTGGTCCTGCTGACGACTGCATCCCCGTTGATATCAACGTATTCACTGCAAACCTGGCCCTGGTCATTCAGAAGAAGACGTCTGTTGTAACCCTGCCCGTAATTGAGGGCACTGTAATCAAGTGCTTCAACAACTATGATAAGCGGCTTCTTGCCTACGGGAACAACCAGGTCTTTCTCAACCAGGAATGTCTCATTGCTCAGATCGGTAAGTGCTTCCGCATCGACGAGGCAGAAGTTATTGTTATACAGCTCTCCCAGCATCTTCTCAAATTCGCCGCATGTAAGTGTCTTATCGAATACAACATTCCCCAAGGATTTTGCTATCTCTTCGTCAGCGATGAGATTACGGACACAGAGAACCTCGATCTTGCCGTTATAAACTGCTGTCTCTGTCGTATTAGTTGTAGCAACAAGAAGATCATTTGCCGTTCTGGTATCACTCGGAAAGATAGCTGCCATATCCGACAATATCTCTTCTGCAGTGTAATACCTGAACGTATCGAGAAGGTGTTCACATCTGATGATCATCGGTTCGTACATTATTCCTTTGATCTCCTCAAGGCGCTGCGAACTGTAATCATGTACGAATCCGGTATTGCGTTCAATGACGGACTGATATGTCTTCACTGATGTAATGTAATCACCCGAGTCGAAATGCCTTTCGGCGTTCTGAACATCGCCCGTAGCCTTCTCAATGATGTCAAGTTCGCCGTAGAGCGGCTTTACCGTAGCGGCGAAATTGCTGATGGGCGACATCTGATTGAATACGAAAGTAATATCCGGCTTCTCTATCTTACCGAGCAGGAATTCCCTGCAAAGGTCATTCAGCCACGATGAGACTGTAGCAGTCGTAAGTTCCTGCATTCCGCTGAGGAAGGCGGCATCTGTGGCAGATGGCTGATATCTCTCATTACGCACTTTGCTGCATATATCATCAACACGGACGCTTACAAGTCTCTCCATCTCCGCAAGCTGGGCATTCTCATTCTCAAACTTGGACACCTGATCAGGGGGAGCGGACAGAACAGTATCCTGCCCCTGACGGTATATCTCAAGAGCCTTATTG
>DFIB01000124.1 GCA_002371375.1 Mageeibacillus sp. UBA3708
CAGGAGACAGATGGATCTTGTGGTGAACGATCACCGCCGGCTCCACCAGTCCCTGCGACAGACAGACCTCACAGAGTCCACCGACCTGCTTCATGTATGCACGCCTGCAGTCCTTCCACCTTCCGGACTTGTAGAACCAGTCCAGCTCATGATTCATATTCCCACCGTAACCCGACCCCACCGACACAGAAAGGAGCCGGACCTTAAGCCCGACTCCCTTCGACTTCGACGATATCATTATCGCATATTCAGTTTTGCAATGATTGCCAACTTCTGGAGCCCACGCTTACGGAAGGTGTACACCGATCTGATCGAGTAGTTAATCATATCGGCGATGTCCCGCATCGGCATCCTGCTCAGGTAGTACGCCTCGAGGACGATCTGCTCCTGCTCGCCGTCGATTTGATCGAGTGCGTCCTGGATCTCCATCAGCAGCAGCGCCCGCTCCCGCACCAGCTGCGTCCTCTGCTTCTCCAACTCGAGGATCTTCCCGGCGATCTTGGACAGTGTGTCCTCCGGACTGGTCTGCACCTTGTCCTTGTCGTACCTGATCCCCTGCGGCAGCAGGCTTGACTCCAGCTCTTCGATCTGCAGGGAGATCCTCCTGATCCTCAGCTCGATCCGGCGGACTTGCATCATGTACTCGTGGCCGGTCATGGTGTGGCCTCCGTCGTAATCAACACATCGTCTGCATCACAGGTTATTGCTCTCATGCCATTCGGAAGAATGACAACACCCGTTTTCATCTGTTCGCGTATGTCATCTATGAGGCGCTGTTTCTCATCGGCATTTATCAAGAAGTCATGCTGAAGGATTAATAACTGTTTTCTTACAACTTTGGTTGTGGTCTTATCGAGCACCTTAATAATGTCGTTCATACCTTGTCCTCCTTGCTTCGTGCCATCTCCACGATCAGACAATAGCAGTCCTCGCAGATATCGAGCTGGCGTTTCTCGCCGAATATGTCGTACTCGAACATCCGGCGGCGGAGCTTATACCACAGATGGTGTCGATAGATTTGCTTCTGGCAGATGTCGCAATAGAGCTTGTTTTCTGTCATGATGTCTCCTCCCTCATATCCGCCTCGCAGTTGGGGCTGTGTTTAACGTATGGCACACCGTCCCAATCATTCCCATCGTCAAAATTCCACTTCAGTTCCCAAAACGATATGAAATTATCGCAGTAGCAAAACGTAGGAGCATTGTTATGCGGCATTCTGCTCTCTAGCCGTTCCCACGGGACGTAGTTGGGTGATCCCCACCCCCACGCACCGCACTCACATGACACATAACCTTCCACGCCAAGAAGATAAACCGTATCTCCTTCCATCAATTTTTCGCCGTATATGTGTGTATCGTCATTCGGTTCGCTATAAAACCCGCTCCACCGTCCCCTGATCCTCTCAGGCTGTGCGGAAGGCATCCCGCGCAGTATCCGTTGCAGATGATCCATCGCCGACCGCATCGTCTGATACGGCGTAATAGCATGATGGTCGACTATACATTCTGCCGCTTGTATCGCCGACTGTCGGCTGATGGTGTCATTATTCTTATTCATCTTCCTCACCTCTCATATCAGCATTACAAAACGGACAATATTCCGTAAAATCCTTTGTGATTTCACCACACTTAGGACATTCATAATAGACTATCCACTTCCCCTTTTCCCGTTCCGGCTGTGCGGATGGCAACTGTTTCAACCCTTTTACAACTTCATCTGTCACTTTCTTGCAATCCTCAACAGATAATCCAACATAATCTGAAGAATCAGCTACAGCTATTGCCCTCTGTCTGCTTATAAGATCATCCATTCTCCCGCCTTTCTGCCCAGTAACAGAACCCGTTACAAGTTACATACTCTGCATCGTGAAAATTGCATCTTCCAAGGCCAAACCCTCGCATCTTTCCAATAGCCTGTGTCCAATGTTTGCAACTGTTACACCTAATGATCTCAGGCTGTGCGGATGGTAAGTCAACAATGCGCTGAATACAAATTCCACAGCATTCACTCACAACATCAAGCGCCGCCTGTCTATCTATCAAATCGACCATTTATGAATTTCCTCCCGCAATTACAACAATAATTGTCATCTGCATTAACTGGTTCTCCACAAACACTGCACTTATACCAAAGCCTTACACCGTCTTTTGATGCGCCTAAAATCACACTTGCTTCTTCTGGCTGTGCGGATGGCAACTCAGTAAGAGTGCTTATAACATCCGTATATCTCAACCCAAGTCCGACATGATAACCTTCACCGTCAACCGCATTCCACTTTTTGATTTTTGTCTCAACGGCATCAATCGCCGCCTGTCTGTTTATTAAATCACTCATATTTCGCTCCATTCCTTCCACATGACTGACGGCGCATAGTCCGTTGGTCTCCACGTATCAACATCCCACTGCATCACTTTGTGTACAGTTACGTTCCCGATTGCTTCAATTCCTCTCACAATTACATCCTTATGATGTTTCGGTGGATTACTGCACGATATCCACTGCCGCTGTCCGTCTATCTTTCCCCGCTCATATGCGGCCTTCCACAGTTTGTCGGAGTACTCCTCTAGATCGGCGGACGGCATTTCCCGCACTGTGTCGATCACGTGACGATAGCCAAATGCCATAGTTATTGCTTCCGCACGTCTTAAGGCTTCTATCGTTGCCTGTCTCTCAATCAGATCGCTCATTGTGCCAACTCCCTTACGGCAAATAATCTGCCGCCGATCCTAAATTTGTACTCCGTCCCGGTGTAACCCGCATTGAGTATTGATTGCCTGTCTAGGCATATATAATCAGGATGTACGGATGGCACTGCCCTTATAGCATCCGTGATATACTCAATCGGCATATCGCAAAAACCGTCTACTCCTGCATGTCTCTTAAGTGCTTTGATTGCCGCTTCCCGGCTGATTAAGTCATCCATCTATGTTGAGCCACTCCTTTCTGTATTTGTCTTTCAGCTTAAAACAATCATCTTTATCAAATCCCGGGCATTCGTTGCACCAATCTCCAGACTCTCCAACATAAGCACCGTCATACTCACATAGCCCACACACGGAATCATCGACTTCACGTTCCCTTATGTGGGAAAGAATCTCCTCAAATTCGTTA
>DFIB01000178.1 GCA_002371375.1 Mageeibacillus sp. UBA3708
CGGGTCCACATATAATTCTAATCATACGATACGCATCTCCGGCGGAACGGTGCTTGCATATGCATCCATAGCTACAGTTGGCAGTCTGGATGACAACGGTGCAGCCGGCATCGGCGGCGGGGCATGCGGTTCTCTTAGTGGTGCTGATTTCGGAGGTACGCTTGAGATTACAGGAGGAACGGTAAAAGCTTACGGATCCGGCAGAGATACCGGCGACAGCGATCTTGGCGCAGCCGGTATCGGCGGCGGCTTGGGAGGTGACATGACCGGAACTATCACCATTAGCGGCGGCTCTGTAGAGGCTGTCTCCAGACTTGGAGGTGCCGGTATAGGAGGCGGAGCTTCCGACGGTTCCAGAGGCAGTGATATGGAAGGAACAGTCACGATAAACGGGACTGCGGAAGTGAGGGTCAAGCAGATATATAACTCAGTGGCATATGATAAAGTTCAGACTATCGGACACGGATACTATAAAATTACAGTCGGAGATCCCGATCAGGGTACTCTGATCTTAGGGAATAATATGATGGTTTACTTCGATGGCGAAGCGATCATTAATGCCGGAATGAGAGATCTGCTGTGTCGTGCCAGCAGGAAGGACCAGTGGCTCTATATCCGGCCGTGCATCCATCCGGCTCATGTCTATGTTGTTTCAGAAAGCGGCCATCTTATGGCTTGTCCTCATTGTTCAACGGCTTTCCAGACTGAGGCACATCAGCCCGATTCCCAAAACAAGTGCACAGTATGCGGATATCAGGGACCGGTGTACGATATAAGCTTTGACGGTAACGGCGGCAGCGGATCCATGGATACCGTACATGTGGTTCCGGGTTCGGAATACGTGCTTCCCGGGAGCAGTTTTACACCTCCTGAGGATAAGGTGTTTACCGGCTGGACTGTCGGATCGGGTACGGATGTGAAGGTCCCGGGAGATAAGATAACTGTCGATTCAGATACGGTCCTCACGGCTAATTATGAGTACTTTGCGACACTTGCAGGTTATACGCTGAGCCTTGACGGTGATATCGGTATCAAGTTCTATATGAGAGTTGCTGATCCGGGAACGGATGATCCTTATATGGAGTTTACTGTTCCGGGAGCGTCCAAAGAGTACAGCACACAGAAGGTATATCTTTCTAATGCAGGAACTGATACGGTAGATGGCGTTACATACCGTGTGTTCACGTGCCATGTTGCTGCGAAGGAAATGGCACAGCCCGTAACGGCACAGATGCACTGGGGTGACAAGACGAGCAGCGAATACACATATTCGGTTAAGGAATACGCGGAATTCATTCTGGCTAACGCCGAAAAGAGTGACACATATAAGAAGGCAGAGTCTCTAGTTAAGGCCATGCTGAACTATGGTACGGAAGCACAGAAGTATTTCGGCAAGAGTGAACCATATGCAAATGATACGGATTACATGAGTGTTGACGACAAGACTGTTGTTCCTCTGAGTGCAGATAGTATCAATGCGAAGTCGTCTGTTATACCTGAAATGCAGGGAGTTACTTTCGAAGGGGCATCGCTGTCATTGAAGTCAGAGACGACTCTGTCATTGTATTTCAAGAGCAAGACGGCGCTGGAATTTGTCTGTGCGGAGAAGTCTGATATCGAGACTTTTACATCGGGCGGCTATCAGATCTTGCGTATCAGGGGGATTATGGCAGACGAACTGGATGAACTCATGACGGTGACGGTTACCTGCGGAGGTCAGTCATATACGATCAAATACAGTGCACTGAACTACTGCAAGAATGTGCTTGGCGGGAATCATCCGGATCTTGTAAATGTTGTCTCGGCTCTGTACAAGTACCGGGAAGAGGCCGAAGCCTATAAGCTTAAAGCATAATACATATGAAAGTGTATCCTTCCCGGAAAGCTGTTCCTGCGGTCAGGTTTTCCGGGACCAATGTCTGAATAATATGTTATCATATCTCTATGTTAAGGATACTCATATGTGACGACAACCGCGATACCGTTAATGAGATAACCGGAATGCTCGGGGAGATGTACCCGGAGCGTTTTGAGTATATATTCGCGTATGGAGAAGAGGATTTTGCCGGAGATGCCGGTATCAATTGCGATATCCTGATAATGGACATAGATCTTGTCCTGTCGGACGGCGTTAATTCCAGCGGGATCGATATTGCGGGGAGACTTAAGAGATCAAATCCGGGGCTAAAGGTAATATTCGCGAGCGCTTTCCATGAGTATGCGCAGGATATTTTTGAAGTGGAGCCCGTATATTATCTGCAGAAGCCGGTGGCGAGAGAGAAGCTCAAGGCGGCTGTGGACAAGGCGTTGGATGAGATCGGCAAGATGCAGAAAGCCAGATTCTCGTTCACGTGCGGATCGCAGATGATCACTGTCAATCTGGCGGACATCCTCTATCTTGAGAGCGACAAGCGCCTGATGAGACTTATGACAACAGGCAGTGAATACTCATTCTATTCCAAGATCAAAGACGTGGAAGTGAAGCTGGATGACAGGTTCGTTAAGACGCATCAGAGCTTCATCGTGAATATGGAGCATATTACGAGACTGGCGAATGATACGGCTTTCCTTGATGACGGAAGGGAGATACCGGTGAGTCAATCCAGGTATAAGGAAGTCAGGACAATACTGACAAGATTTTTGGGAGACAGTATATTATGAGCAGTGCGTTGATACTTCAGACAGCGGCTTCAGTAGTCGAGTTGTTCTTTGCAGTGCGTGTTATCATGGCATTCTCCGAAGAGAAGAGATTTAACGGCAAGGCAATCAGTTATCTCGCCGGTGTTGTCATACTCCTGGCAGGGGCTGTATGCAGAGCCGGTACTGCCGATGGGACCGGCATTTGGGCTTATGTATTCCATTTTGTGATACCGCTTCTTTGTATGCTTCTGACAGTGATGATACTGAGTAGAGACGGTATCAAGCGAAGGATGGCAACGTTCTCGCTCATTGCATTTCCTCCGCTTGCCATTGAGCTCCTCTTCAGGTTATATCTCTATTTTCTGACCGGAACGGCATTCTATGGTAAAGCATTGCCCGGGACATACGCTGTGAATTACGGAACTGTATTCCTCGGAGTCTGTGATATAACCTTCTATTCGATATTGATCATGTGGCATAACCGCAGGCAGGTCAGGAACTTTGTCATTCCCATCGTGCTGCTCGTCCTGCTGCCAATGATGCAGCTTATCTATCTGACGCTTGTCTTCAGGAAGGATCTGTCGTCAGACATGGATTATGCGATGCTCGCAGGGATTGGTGCTCTGATGTTCAACACTGCGATCAATATACTCTTTATCAGGTTCATCGCCAGCAATGACAAGATCTTCGAACGTGAGAAAGAGGAAGAACTCAAGGCTAACCTCGAACATCTTGATAAGAGATACTTTGAGGCTATGGAGCATGAACTTGATGATACACGCAAGGTCAAGCAGGATATCCTCGGGAATATTGAGAAGATCAAGGCCAACATCGAATCAGGTGAGATCACTGAGAACGACAAGCTGATAAGTGAGATTGGTACTGACGTTAACAGGATGACGAGTTCCAGATTCTGTGAAGAACCAACGGTAGATATGGTCCTCACGCTCAAGAAGCGCAAGGCGGAGTCATTATCCGTCCCGATCACCGTTAAGGCAGTCGTCCCGTCGGATGTCAACATATCCAAGCTCGATCTGTCCTCCGTCGTATCCAATCTCGCGGATAACGCAATAGAATCGGCTTCGCAGGTCACGTCAGAAGGCATTGAACCATATGTGAAGATAAACGTTGCACTCAAGGGTGAGCTGCTTGTTGTAAGGACGGAGAACTCGACCTCTTCGGATACCACAGTCAATGATATAGAATCCCTTCACACAACGAAAGACAACACATACGGCATACACGGTTACGGCCTGAAGATCCTTCAGAATATAGCGAACAGATATGGCGGAGAGCTTACTGTCGATATCAGGGATCATGTGTCGGTATTCACCATGATGCTCAATTGCGGCAGAGGAACAGTATGAACACGGATCCTTTGTACGTAATAGCAGGCGGCGCCCTGAGCGGATTTATAATTACATACTCTTTCCTCGGCATCACATCGAGACGCCGGATTCCTGCATGGGCATGCTATCTATTGGGTATTGTCATGATGACCTTATGCAGCATCAATAACATGATGGTCACCCTGATAGATCCTACGTTTCTGTTTATCTTATCGTATGTGGTGATGGCGGCTGCCTTCAGCAAGGACAGGATAGTTAAGAAACTGTTAACTTTTGTATGTTATGTCATATTGATAATCTTGATGGATGTTATCGTAACTCTGATAGCAGGTTATCTCGGTGTGGATATCAACATTAATAATACTGATACCGAATACTTCAGATCTTTCTCGACCATATTAATGTGCGACGCGTGTATGATATCAGTATTTGTCTATAAGAGAGTGAAGATAAGAAATGCCGTTACACCTGCAATGATACTCGTCCTCTTACCATTGCTGATACTGCTTTATGTTGCAGCGGTAATACTTGATAAAGGTCAGTATCCCGAGTCTCAGGCCTTTGCAATGGGTATTATTGCGATATTTATAAATGCTTCATTTATCTTCCTGTTCTTGAGATTTATAGCTGTAAGCAAACGTGTTTATGATCTTGAACGTGAGAAGAAGCTTATAGCGCAGCTTGAGGATTATGACAAAGAGTATTATGAGCTCGTTCAGTGTGAGGTCAATAAAGCCAGATTCATACGCCACGATGTTATCAATTATATGGAACAGATCAGGGCGCTGGCAGAACGCGGTGACAGTTCTTCGTGCTTGACGGCAGGCGAATTGATCAATGAATTAAGAGTAAGGTTGGAGGGTTGATGCGCATGGAAGGCAAATACCTTTTGATGGAACTGATTATTGCTGCTTTCGAGCAGTTCTTTATGGTGTATATGGTGATATCGCTGACAGATAAGCTCCGCATCAGCAGCAGGGGGTTCTGTCTCTTCACTGGTATCTGCCTGATGGAGGCCGCCGTTTATAACAATCTGTATGCCCAGTGGCTTGATTCGTTTATCTTCTCATCCATAACGGTCATTCTTATTGTCATGATCATCAACAAAGACAGGATCAGGCGCAAGATACTTATTATTGCTCTGTGTATCGGTTCAGCCATAGCGCTCCTCATACCGGAGGCCGGAATATTGTATTTTGCCGAGTTTATCAGCCGTTTCTCCATCTCCGAGATGCCATCGGACTGGTCTGATACTATCTATATGGTACACTGGTCGGAACTGATGCTCATCTGGCTGTACATGGTCGAGATAGTCATCCATAAGCGCAAGATGATGAGAGGAGTACTATTCCCGGTGCTCGTACTGTTCATTATTCCTACGGTCATGCTGGCATATATCTTCCCGATCTATTCGCGTGATCTCCTGAATTCATTCGGATATACGGTGATATGGAGCACCATCATTCTCGGATCGTCAGTCCTTGGGATCTTCGGCATCTCCGCATTCTACAGGAGATACGTGAAAGCGCGCCAGACCGAGAAAGAACAGGCGATCATGAAGACATATGAAGACTATGACATGAAGTACTATGATAGTATACAGAAAGAAATCCAAAGCGCGAGGTTCATCCGTCATGATGTCGTGAATTATATGGAGCAGATAGAAGCACTCCTGGCGGACGGCGACGAGGAGGACCGTAATGCCGCGTTGGGCATGATCGATGAGATAAGGAGCGTGCTGATATGATAAGGCCGGAGGACATCGAGCGCGCCGCAGGGCGCAAGTCTAACGAGAATATGAGGTTCCGCAGATTTCTTAAGATGAATGCGGATCCGGATAAGCTTGATGAACAGTTCAAAGAACTTCATAAGGAACTGTTCTCTGAATATGATTGCAGCAAGTGTCGCAACTGCTGCAGAATGCTGGGATGCTGCATAGACGGGCGTGAGATAAGGGGAATGTCAGGATCACTCGGGATGACCCCGAAGGAATTCAAGGATAAGTATCTGACAGAGAACAGGGATGACCCTGATACCTATCTGAGCAGATCTGTCCCTTGTGTGTTTCTCAATGAGGACGGTTCCTGCCTGCTTGGGGATGACAAGCCGGAAGACTGCAGGGATTATCCGTATACGATGAGACCTGACAGGATGGGCAGTCTCCTTGCGATACTTGATAATGCAGCGGTGTGTCCGGTCGTATTCGAGATGCTGGATAGACTGAAGAGGATATACAGGTTCAGATAAAAATCTCGATAAAAAATGCATCGCGATGCATTTTTCATCGCATAGTGAGGCGGCTTATTCAAGACACGGATGTCAGACCGGGTCTTGTGAGCGACACAAGCGACAAGATTCGTCCGGTCAACAACGAAGCCTACTATTGTCCTGTCTCTCTGTTATGGTGACGAAGTAACAACTCACGCCGTTATTGTAATTGCTGCCTGAGACCATCAATATTTGTTGTGAAATAATATAAGTGTAAATCATTCCGGTGGATTCCGGCTGTGACGGAGACTTATATTGTACAGGTGTGTCATACTAAATGATGATAAGCAATTATCTGCAGATATCAGTGAGTTGATCTCCGGGTTATACGGGGATGTTTTTGAATGCGTTTGCTGTGATGGTGACAATATATCTCTCATACGTTCAGGTAATCTGATTATTACCGGAATAAAACTGCGCGGAATTAACGGCAACATAAACATGATCGATGCTGTCTGTAATCTGAAGCGCAGCAGACCTGGCGCAGAGGTTATCTTCATCGGCAACAAAGAGGATTTATCGGAAGTTATCTTCAAGGCGGATCCCGTATATTATCTGAGCAGTCCTATTGATAGTGATGAATTCAGAGCGGCGATGGAACGCGCGATCGACAGGATCGGTGAATCAAGCTTCGGCAAATTCTCATTTAACATAAAGAACGATCTGTTCTTTATTCCGCTCGGTAGCATACTTTACTTTGAGAGTGTTAAGAGGCAGATGAAAGTCTGCACTCTTCACGGATGTTACATGTTCTATTCGCGTATTGTTGACGTAGAGAAGAGACTCGATGGCAGATTCTTCAAGTGCCACCAGAGCTTTATCGTGAATATGGATCATGTTGTCCATCTCAGCGCTAATACCATCGAGACTAACTGCGGTAAGAGGATACCCGTGAGTCAGAACAGGTGCAGGGAGATAAGAGAAAGGATAAGTGAACTAATATGAGAAGATCTGCGTTAATTTTGTTATGCTCATTTATGATTATGGTAGCAACGTACGGCTGTTCTTCATACAACGGATCTGCTTTGGATAAGCAGGATGGTAATGAGGTGGCTGTAACGGACGTAACGACTTCTTCAGTTAAGCCTACGAGCACACCGACACCAACGCCTTCTCTCACTCCGACCCCGGTTCCAACACTCGATAAGGAACAGGTCAGGAATATAGTTGCAGATGCGATCACTTATTCATTTGTCGGTAAAGAAATCGAGGACGCATGCAGATATGATGTTAATGGGGACGGGACTGATGATCTGATACTTCACGATGTTGGAATGACAATGTGTGTCTCATATTCCGATGGTGACAAGGTAAGAATCAACTCGTTTGATATAGGAAACAGCGGTGTTGAATACTACTGTTCGAGTGCCAGAAGTGAACTGGTCATGGTTATCGGTCATGCCGTACCGACGTACTCTGCGTCTACGTATTACAGTTTCCACAATAACGGATTCCATGAGGATGCTGTGGAAATATTAGAAATGTATGACTTTGAGAAAGATGAACCGTTATATGACGGCAGGGAAGTGTACAAGATCAACGATAATGAGGTATCTAAGAAAGAGTTTGACGATTTCATTAAGCAATATGGTGAACTAATTGAATTATGTCCGGTCGCGGAATTCAGGGCCAGGCAGACTGATATTCCTTCGGAGTTTATTCCTGAAGCTGCGGAATACATTGTAAATGACATCTTTGGTGAGCCCTACTTCCCAAGCCAAGAACGTATGGATCTGAATGATGACGGAATAGAAGACTGCTATATCAGCTTTGCAAGATTCCGGGTTGATCAGCTTGTGGGTATTGATTATAACGGTGAAATTGATCCTGAATGGCACGAATGGATGCCTGCCAGCATTGTTTTGTTGTCAACAACGAATGGGATAGAAGCAAGGATATATGAGACGAATGATTGTGTGGATTTCATCAACAGTATGATTGGATAGGAGGCTTACTATGAAGAGGTTGCTGTTATCACTTCTGATGATAGTCAGTGTTTTGACATTTTGTTCTTGCAGCCGGACCCAGGACACGAACATTGCTCCTGATGAAGGAGATGAGATTATAGGAACCGATGAGACAGATAATGCTTTATCTGCTCCTACGTTGACGCCAACACAGACTCCTACGCCCACTCCGTCTCCCTCTCCGGCACCGACGAACACACCTACTCCTACTCCAACTCCTAAGCCTGAGGTAAAGGTCGAGGACGCATACAGGAAAGTTTATAACATATATGACACGCCCAGAACATATCGTTATCCCAAGATAAGTATCTCAGGGGTGGATACGAGCAAGATCAACAAGACACTTAAGAAGGATCTTGACGGGCTGCTTTACTATGATCCTGATGAAGACAGCTACTACGGACCGGTCGTTGATTATGAATATTATATATCCGATAACGTTATCTCAATAGTAGCGACACTATCTGAAACGGATTTTGATTATTGGGACTATAAAGTCTACAATATCTCCATCGCTACCGGCAAAAAGATCGATGACAAAGTTATCGTTGCAGAATACGGAATGAGTGATGATGAGTTCTTCGATAAAGTGAAGAAGATATATAAGGATTTTAACGCAGGTGTTCCGGAAGGTTTCGATGATATCGAAGATAAAAGTCTGATCAAATCGTATAACAAGAAGAATCAGAAAATGGTGTCTTATAAATATATCAAACCATATTTCAACTCGAAGGGTCATCTGTGCTTTATGGGGTACGTGTACTTTATAGGCGGCGCGGACGAAGGTAATTGTCTTTTTGATGCTACAGATACAAAGGCGATATGGTGACGCTCTTTATGTAATAATTAAAGGAGTAATCGTAATAGCTGAGAACGCCTGCAACGTTGTTGCATGAGATAATTAAAGTGGAGATGATCCAACAACACATAAATCTTTGAAAGGCGGAAAAATTATGGCTATTATTCAAGTTACTCCGGAGATCCTTCGCAGCAAGGCAAATGAGATCAGAGGAATCAAAGATGAGCATGATCAGGCAATGGCAAAACTCAGAACATTGATCCTTGGATTGAATGAGACCTTCAAAGGACAGACGCATGATACGTTTGTGTCGAAATACGAGGGCATGCAGTCGACATTCACCCAGTTCTCACAGATGATCGAAGATTATGCGGTAGCTTTGGATTCGTTCGCAAACAAGTTCGAAGAAGCCGACATGGCAAGCAGCAACGGGTAAGGATCTTATTTGTTTGATTATGCCACAGCCCCAAACCCGTGAGTTTGGGGCGTGTGCTATATGGTGAACTTGAATGGAAAACACAATCAAATTAACTGCTCAGCAGCTATTCTATTTGGCTACTCTGATGGATGCAGAATTCATAGATTACTCTTATGTGTCTGCAATGGGAAATGTAGGTGATTCCTTTAGATTATTTGAATCTCGCGTTCGAAATGAACTGGTTGATGCAGGAATACTGAGTGAGGATTTTAACGGTGAAGTCGAGATAATTGAGAATGTCAGAAAACTTCTGGAACCTGTTTGCCGCAGCTTTGAGGAACTGACAGTTGATATTATCCAGACAGGCGATGCTGTTGATGTTGTAAGCTATCATTTTCATCTAAAAGATGACTGTGTGACCATGATATACGGAGCAGATGATTTCTTTAATTTATGCGATGTAAGCACAGCGACAGTTAAGGAGGTCATACAGGGTATTCTACCGAATGATTATTCAGCTGTTACCGGGACTCTCGATAAAGAAATCGAAGAGGAAAGAATCACTCGCATAGTATCTGTTAAGTCTGTTGTTCCGGATGGTGAATCAGTTGTTGAAGTATTCTTTGAATACGATGGCAAAATGTGCAAAGAGAATGAAGATGATCAGGTAGTGGTTTTGGACAAAGAGGCATTTATCGACGAATGCATGACAGCTTTGCAGGGAGTTATATAAATGGTATACACAGATTCAAACGGAATGGTTCTTATTGATGATGCATCTGTTGCTAAAGATGTTTTGTGCCTGACAGCTGCTCGGGATTCGCTTACTGAAATAAAGAAGACTCTTGAAGGTGTAGTTGCGATTAATCAAACAATGTCCGGCTCAACGGCTGATTCAATTGATTCGAATGTTCAATTACTGTTAGCACAGGTAAGAGATAATCTGGATTTGATCAACAATACTGTTAATGCATTGGAATCTGCTGTTAATAAGTATAAGAATCTCGATTCCAGTTATAGATGATCGATTGAGGTGCGATGATGAATAAAAAACTAAAGAGTCATCTTGATGAGTTGAAAAGCAGTATCGACAAGATGAAACAGACCCGTCGGGTTTATCAGGAACAGATAAAGGAATTGGACAGTATCAGAGCAGACCTTGAGAATGTCTGGACGAGTCCTTCTGCTAAGAAGTTCGTAGATACTATCAAGTTCCGTAAGCAATTACTTAAGAATAACATAGAAATCCTTAATGGAATAATTGAAGTAGCTGAAGGCCGTTATCATACCTTAAGTATGTTTAATTGGATTATCAAAGACTAGAGGTAACGCAAATGAATAATATCATAGTTATTGATACGGATTCTCTTGATCAAATCTCATCCTGCTTTCTGGAAGCTTCAGACAAGATGGATAATTGTATGTCTAATCTGTCAAAAGTAATAGAGCATAATGACTGGGGCTGTAAAGAAAAAAAGAATATTAATGAATGCATCGCGAAGCTTAAGAATAGCAGCCATAAAATGCAGGAAGATTACTCGCGCATATCTCTTGAAGTTAAGAGAATTACAAATCAGTATAGAGAATTGATAGACCGTGATGATCTTAGGGTATCGCAGGTGGATCAGCAAGTAGGAAGCATGCTTTCATTATTAGTACAGATAAATGGTAAGAGTGCAACTCGTATGCCACCGCCAAAGATAGTACCGATCGGCACGGTTAAGAGAATAACAATCGTCAGAAGTATCATTGAAAGCAGTATTTCAAGACAAAGAATTATTATTTCTAACCCATACAAAAGAATTGTCTGGAACAATATTGTCAGTAATATCTCTGTAGTCAGAATGAAAGATATCTTATCAGGAATGGAGAAGTAAAATGTGTCCAATAATACGAATGAGCATATCTGATACTGAAGCGTTGCTGCAACGCCTCAGGAAGTGCAGTAATGAAGTAAGGAATGAAGGCATTAATGCATATAATGCAGCTGATTCAATCAAAGAAAACTTTGAGAGTGTTTCTATGATG
This sequence comes from Mageeibacillus sp. UBA3708, assembly GCA_002371375.1. Lineage (GTDB taxonomy): Bacteria > Bacillota > Clostridia > Saccharofermentanales > Saccharofermentanaceae > Saccharofermentans. Next base: position 11,470 of record DFIB01000178.1, read on the forward strand.
CTGATTCCTTCGCTTAAGACCTGTGCAAATAATTATGCTGACAGTTTGGATCGAACTTGTAATGCACTTCAGTATGCCATAGATGTGTATAGAAATGTAGATTCAGAACTTGCAAATAAACAAGATGCTGTTGATACTGATCTATTTAGCGAAATAAGTGTTATATCTGATGAGAGAAGTAATGCGCTGAAGAATAACAATCACACGCCTGAGATGGATAATGCTGTATTGAGTGATTCGTATGCGATAGTTAATAATAATGGCAGAGAGTTTGTGTCTCTGCGTTATGACGAGGCTAATCTTCAAACACAGGGTAAAAGTATGTGTACGGCTTATTCATGGGCATTTGGAATGAATATGGTTCATCCTGACAAAAGCTTTGATCCTTACAGGTATTGGGTCCCGTACAAGAAAAAAGACGGCGAGATGAGTCATCATTGCAGCTTTTCAGGCTCGGATAAACCAGCTATCGGGACTTCATCTCAGCAGTATCTATTACGCACTGCCTATGATGAGTTAATTAACAACGGAAAACCCAGCGTGATTTTTGCAAAACATCAAAATGCAAGAAATGCGATAACTGATCACGCTGTCACAATAATAGGTGTTAATCCTAATGCTGATCCAAATAATCTTCAGCCCAGCGATTTCTTGGTTTATGATCCGTCTGCCTCAGCAAATAACGCTAATCATATTTGGACGATGGATAATGTTAAGTATACTGATTTGGGAGCAAGTAATGCTCGGTTGTTTAAGTACAAATGATCCTCACCATAATAACAAACCTATCCAATCAGCGTTTCGATATGGACATCCCGGGGGATGTTCCCGTAAGCAAGATAACTAAGGATCTTGCAGAGTGTCTTGCTGTGCTCACCAAGAGACGCGTCAATGCTGACAAACTGGCGATTGTAAGTGAGCGTTTGGACAAGGTCCTTGTCTCTGACAACTCTCTTCGTGACGAAGGTGTATGGCAGGGTGACTATCTTAAGATTATCTATGTGGAGTAGCTGCTTGTATGATGAGGTATGCGTCGATTACCAACTGTGGTAACAGGGAAGTTAATGAAGATTCGATAGGAACTGCACAGAACAATGGGTTAAGTCTTTTTGTAGTATGTGACGGATTGGGTGGTCATGGCAAAGGGGATCTGGCGTCATCACTTGTCCGCGATGTTTTCGTTAATCAGTTTGAGAAGTGTGATAATCCTGACTGCTTTCTCGGCGAGACCTTCATGATGGCGCAGGATCTTCTGATGTGTGAGCAGATATCTCTACATGCCAAGAGGCAGATGAAGACGACATGCGTTGCAATGCTCGCTGATAAGAAAACAGTGAGGATCGGTCATATCGGCGATTCAAGATTATAT
>DFIB01000038.1 GCA_002371375.1 Mageeibacillus sp. UBA3708
TATGATGAGGATTCGGGAGACTTCTTTGTTTACAGACCTTCGGATCCTACAGCCGAGCGGATCTATCGTATAATGTTCTTTGTATTTCTTACAGTGAGTGTGATCGAGGCTATCCTGATCGTTATAGTTTTGTTTATAATACGTAAGATAATCATAATTCGGACGAAGCCGAGGCCGAAGCGGGTATAAGGGAGGTTAGATGCAGGTATCGACTTTACTTTACGGAAGCGATGAATTGACCGTAGCACAGGAGAAGAAGAGGCAGGCGATAATGTATGCTCTTACCGGTGTTGTTTCATTTCTGGTTAACTCGATCAGTTTTATTATTTTCGATAAGATGGTAGAAAAATCAGTTTACGTTACCATCATAAAGTGGAGCTTCGATGCGATGCTGTATCTCAATCAGGGATTGTCGTGGTTCCTGTCGATGCTTGCGGCATATGTACTTAACCGAATATTCGTATTCAGATCCAACGGGCATGTCATAAGAGAACTGATACATTTCATATCTCTGAGGTTCCTGACATTCCTTCTTATCAGTGAAGGACTGTTTACCGTAGTCGTCATGTTTACCGAGTACTTTGTAGATATACCCAGAGACACTAACCTGATCACCCTGTTTGGCGTTGAACTTACAGTGCTGTATCTGCTTAAGGGACTCAATGGTCTCATAGTGGTAGCGGCGAATTATATGCTGAGTATCCTGGTGGTATTCAAGGAGAGGAAAGATGAAGGAATCGAACAAGACACCTGCATTCCTGACGGATGCACTTAAATATGGTATTAATCTCGGTCTCGACAGGATGATGAGACTTGATGAGCTTCTTGATCACCCTTCCCGCCGACTTAAATGCATTCACATTGCCGGAACCAACGGAAAAGGTTCAGTTACTACATACATCTCGTCTATCCTGGCGGCATCCGGTCTTAAGGTGGGTGTATATACGTCGCCGTATCTCGAGCGTTTCAGTGAGAGAATGAGGATGATCGACGGAAGAGACGGGCTGATCCGCCTCAGAAGTGACGAGACCTGCGGAGAGATCGATCCGGTATCTCTTGAAAACATTGTATCGCGTGTCAGGGAAGCCTGTGACATTATCGGTGAAGAAGGCGGAGAACACCCGACGGAGTTCGAACTGACGACTGCGGTCGCATTTGTCTGGTTCTCGGAGCAAAATGCAGATGTCGTTGTCCTCGAGACAGGACTCGGAGGGAGACTTGATTCCACCAATATAATCGAGAACCCTCTGTGCACGGCCATAACGGCTATAGGAATGGATCATTCCGACAGACTGGGCAGTACGATAGCTGAGATCGCAGGAGAGAAGGCAGGCATCTTTAAGAAAGGGTGTCCCGCTGTCGTGTCGGATCCTTTCTCGACGATACTCGATAATGATTCCGCAGGTATAGTAAAGGATGTCTTCGCTCATAAGGCATCAGAGGTATCCTGCCCTATCGAGTTCGTATCGCCTGAACATATATCAGTCAGATATACGGATGACGGGAAGATGAGGTTCAGTTCCGATTTTACAGACGGAAAGGAATATGTTACTTCGATGGTCGGACGTCATCAGATAGATAACTGTGCACTGGCGGTCGCCTGCTGCAGGAGAGTAAGAGATACTCACGGGATGGACATCTCCGAGGAGGATATCGAGACCGGTGTCCGTTATGCATACTGGAAAGGAAGAGCGGAGTGTCTGTCGACGGACCCGATCGTAATACTCGACGGAGGGCATAATCCGCAGGGAGCGACAAGTCTGTCGCTTGTTATGAATGATATCTTCGGCGGGAAGCTTCAAGGTGTACCGCTAAGGCTTGTCATGGGCATGATGGCCGACAAGGATACTGAGGGGATAATCGAGGCATACAGGAGCGGCGGGATCGTAATAGGAGAACTCTACGGAGTGACTGTAAATAACCCGAGAAGCATGAAGGGAACCGAGATTTGTAATCAGGTTAAACTCGTGTATAATAACGGCGTTAAGACGGTGGACTCGTTAAGCCCGGTCGAGGCGGTAAGACAGGCTTTCTCTGAGTCTGAGAAGGATGGTATGCCGCTGTTGGTAACCGGTTCACTGTATCTTATCGGTGAAGTCAGAGCAACACTTCTAGCTCTTGCAACGGATGGGAAAGAATAATGGATAAATATCAACAGCTGGCTCAGCAACTGACGCCTATTGAAGAGAAGGACCTTATCCTTTTTAATGTCAGTCCTGAAGAGAAATCGCAGATAGTCAGACAGTATAACCGTGCACTTATCAATGCACAGGGAGACGGCACGGATGTAGCACAGATCTTCCTTAAGCCGTTGATCTCACAGTACTCTTCATGGGGTGATACCGCTCTTATCTTCGGTCTGTGCCTCGCTCGCGAAGGACAGTTGTCCAGAGCTGAGCAGAGCATTGAATACGCTATCAACAATACATTGGGATCCGAGATGAACCTCACGATCGCGCAGACTGCGATCAGGAGTGTCAGGGAGGATATGAAGAATCCCGAGATTAAGAAGGAAGCCGCCGGCAAGGGCAGATCCAAGGCATCAATGGTGTCGTCGGGGGACTCGGCTGTAGCCAGAAGCGGTATGCAGGCGCCCATCCTTATGAGAGCTTCATCGCGTCCGTCCAAGATACAGATGGCTTCCGACAAGGAGAGACGCGACATAATGATGCGTTCGGCATCCGG
>DFIB01000119.1 GCA_002371375.1 Mageeibacillus sp. UBA3708
GTGATAGTCGTTTATATCGGAAGTATATCTGGCTTAGACAAATCACAGTCCCCTCACAGCGTCGGTCAATTGGCGGATATTATCCTTGTTACAGTGATATTCGGCAGCATCGTAAGCTTTCAGAAGATCGTCCTCATTCTTAGTGCGGTTCTTCATTGATTTGAGTTTCATCTTCAGCAGGGACATCATTATCTTGTGCTTGCCGTTGAGCTTGTCTATGTCTTCGTTTCCGCAAGAAATCGAGATTTTTCCGAAGAAATTTCGGAAAGTTTTCTGATTCTTGCGGATTCCGTAAGATTTCAAGATTTTCCGAATTTTCTTCGGACGAATTGCTGTTTTTCTTCGGAAAGGACAGTCTGCCTTCACTGTGGTGGTTTTGCAGTCCCCGTGAAGCTGCGACTGCATACGGAATAATACTTATTCTTTTTGAGACAACCCCTTTTCATACTGGTTGATAAATTATGGATGTTCCACTAAAATACAAATAAGGAATTGCACTCCCGAATTGTATGAGAGGTGATGAGATGTACATTAAAAGAAGTCTTGAAGCAAGAGTTAAAGATATGGCAGAACACTTTCCTGTCGTTTTGGTTTGTGGAGCAAGACAAGTTGGAAAAACCACATTATTGAAAAAAGTTGCTGAAGATAAACCCGATATTCAATATGTAACACTTGATCACCCGAGGATCAGGGAACTGGCAAAAACGGATCCCGAACTATTTTTGCAACAATATTCTGCACCTGTTATTATCGACGAGATTCAGTATGCACCAGAGTTATTGCCGTTCATCAAAATAAAGGTTGATGAGCAAAGAGTAAGCGGGCAGTACTATCTGACCGGATCTCAGATGTTTAATATGATGAATAATGTCAGCGAGTCTCTTGCAGGCAGAGTCGGTATACTATCCATGTATTCCATGTCCCGAGCAGAGATAGAAGGAAGAAATAGTGTCCCCTTTAATCCTTCTACAATTAGAAATACAACTTCAGATGACATTATCTCTGATATTTTCGATAAGATACTTCGAGGCGGAATGCCCAAAATCATAAGTGATCCCGGATTATCTTTGGAAGACTACTACGGCTCATATATGCAGACCTATATTGAGAGGGATATACGTGATCTGGTTAATATAAAAAATGAGAGTAAATTCACAAAGTTTATATCTTGTGTTGCTGCAAGGACAAGTCAGGAAGTAAATCTGTCTGATCTTGCCAAGGATGTTGATATCGATCGTAAAACAGCTGACAGTTGGCTTTCTATCCTTGTAACATCAGGTATAGTGGTTCTTCTAAATCCATACTTTGGCAATACAATAAAGCGAATCGTTAAAAGACCTAAGCTTTATTTTATGGATACAGGTCTCGCTTGTTATCTAAGCATGTGGAATAACGCAAGGGCTTTAGAGTTGTCAGCGATGGCTGGAGCGATGTTCGAGAACTATGTGATTTCTGAAGTTTACAAGAGTTACGCCAATAACGGTATTGAGCCCAGAAGCAGGCTGACTTATTACAGAGATAATAATGGAAAAGAAATTGATCTGATGATAATAGAGAACGGAAAATTATATCCTGTGGAGATCAAAATGAACGCTGATCCCGGGAAGAATGCTCTGAAGAACTTCTCAGTATTGGCTTCTCTCCAAGAAGAAATCGCGGATGGGGCTGTTCTATGCATGTCATCCTCGGTCATTCCCCTGGATGCAAGAAATAGATTGATTCCTATTAAAGCCATATAGTATTGATTCTACATTCCTATATCATAATTGTCGTCACATCGTCACTGTAACATCCGGGTTGACAATACCATTTTCTATTGCGTGACGGGGAGGTCTCGTGCGCATTTTACCGGTATTTACTGCAATGGTATAATTACTTGGACCGGGTTGAAGTTCTTCAGCCAGATTACTGAATAACCGTGTGAATGAAGATGGCAACAATACTCGTAGTAGATGATGATATTGCAATAGGCGATATGGAACAGACTGTTCTTACAAAAGCTGGGTATGAGGTTATCCGTGCATTCTCGGGTACGGAGGCAGTCCAGATCCTCATGAATGACAGGCCGGATCTTGTGCTTCTTGACCTGATGCTTCCGGGACTCACAGGCGAGTCTGTTATGGCCAGAATAAAGCAGTCGGCCGGAGATATACCTGTTATGGTAGTGAGTGCCAAAATAGATGCTGACAGCAAAGTGAATATGCTTCTTGAAGGGGCCTGCGACTACATGACGAAGCCTTTTGACACCAGAGAACTGTTAGCCCGTATACGGTTGAGACTGATGGAGCAGTCACGGCAGGCCTTATCAGGCAGAATATATACTTATAGCGATATCAGGCTGGATGATTCAAGTCGTGAAGTAACGGTTAACGGAAATCCCGTGAAGCTTACGAGGACAGAATACGGGATACTTAAGATACTTATGGAGTCTCCGGAGACAGTTGTTACAAAATCATCGTTGATTGACAGGGTATCTTCAGCAAATGAGGACTGTACTGAGAGTTCACTTAAGACTCATATGAGTCATTTGCGGAACAAACTCGGCGGTGCCGGCGGCAAGGACTATATTGAATCAATCTGGGGAATCGGATTCAAGATGAATTCAAATCTCAATTAATTCTCAACCATTTCAGAATCTGTAACTGCTACAATCTAAACTAACATAGACCGGAGGATGTTATGGATTACATTATTGAGACGAAATCACTTTATAAGAGATATCACAGGCATGAAGTTCTCAAAGGTGTGGATATTCATATCCCCAAGGGTTCGATCTACGGACTTATCGGTAAGAATGGTGCCGGCAAGACTACCCTTATGAGGATAATAACCGGGATACAGACGCCTTCATCAGGAGAGTATTCACTGTTCGGAGTCTCCTGTAATGACAGCGGGATATCATCTGTAAGGAAGAGAGTTGGTGCAGTCATAGAATCTCCTTCATACTGCCCGGAGATGACTGCAGAACAGAATCTCAGGCAGCAGTGCAGATACCTTGGGATCCCCGATATGAACGGCATCGGAGATATTTTGGAGACCGTGGGACTTTCCGGTACCAGAAAGAAGAAAGTGAAGAACTTCTCTTTCGGTATGAGACAGAGGCTGGGAATAGCCATGGCGCTGACGGGGAGTCCGGATGTGATAATTCTTGATGAACCGGTGAACGGTCTTGATCCCGCCGGAATAATCGACATAAGAGAGATGATACTTAAGCTTAACAGAGAGCGCGATATCACATTCCTGATATCGAGTCATATTCTTGACGAACTTGCAAGGATAGCTACACATTACGGGTTTATGGACGGCGGAAGGATCGTCGAGGATATATCATCGGAAGAGATATCAAGGAAATGCCGCAGGTATTATACTTTCGAAATGGATAATTTCGACAGTGCCGTGAGAATTGCCGAGGAACATGGGCTTGATTATAAGGTTGGAAGCGGAGAGATTGTTGTCTATGGGGATTTTGATCTTGATATGCTCCTGAACCGCTGGCGGGATGCAGGGTGCCGCATCATCAATATCAGTCAGACGAACGAGTCGCTCGAGAACTACTATCTTAACCTTATCGGCGGTTCAGGTGAAGGAGGTGAGGCAAATGATCAATCTCATGCGTGCTGATCTGTACAGGGCAACCCGCAGCATAGTATTCTTTATCTGCCTCGGACTGGTGTTTGTAACTTCTGCCTGGGTGACCGGGGATATTATGGTTGAATACCTGATCCATTTTCAGGGTGATGTGATGAAGCCGACGCATCTGATGCTCCATGCATACAGTGCCATCGGCATTGTCAGCATAGCAGCCGGATTGTCAGCTGTTTTTATCACGGGCGGTGATTTTGACGGAGGCAACATCCGCAATAAGATATATGCGGGAAGGAGCAAGGCCGGGATCTATCTGTCGAATATGATCAATTCATTCTTCATAGCACTTATGTATCTGCTGCTTCATTTGACCATAGTTACATTGTGCTTCGGGTTCGGATTCGGATGGGCGTATGCCGGAAGGTTCTTCGGATACGGTTACTATGTCAAGCTTCTCCTGATGAGTTTGCTTCATGCGGTTGCCATTCAGTTGTTCATGACATCACTGGGGTGTGCCTGCGCGATGACCGTTGAGAAAAAGTTTGTGGCACTCATCATATTTGCTGTGGTATTTGTACTGTTAGTTTACTTTAACGATGGCACCCACGAGTATGCTGTGGCAACGAATGAGACTATCGTTGGTTATGAAGCTGACTGGAGTCAGGGGGATGAGAATGTGATCCTGACAAAGCTGTACGAGGATGTTAATCCGTATTTCAGCCAGGATGAAGTATTTAAGGTGAAATGTCTGATACTTGACAGCATAAGCGCTCCGTACCATGCATTAGGCACACAGCTTGTATATGCGCCGACAGCGCAGTCGGCTGTTTTCCCGGGGACCGAACTGATAATCTGGAGATATCCTGTAAGCGATTGCGTCATGACGATGATATTCAGTCTGTTCGGATATACAATATTCAAAAACCGGAACATGAAATGATATCATTAGCGTAATGGAAATCTATCTTATCATCGTTATATGCGTTCTGATCCTTGTTATCCTATGTCTGGCGGCAAGGATCATCTGCATGCACAGATCACTTGACAAAATGGCAGACGTATTAGGGGACATTATCGGAGCAGATACTAATGCCGTCATCACGGTTGATACAAGCGACAGGCACATAAGACATCTTGCTTCCGAATTGAATAAGGAACTGCGGCGTCTCCGCAGTGCCATGCTCAGATACGAACACGGGAATAATGAACTGAACAAGGCGATCGTCAGCATCTCCCATGACCTCAGGACACCTGTAACCGCGATAACGGGATATCTTGACCTTCTCGATGATGAGGAAGTCAGTGACGATGTGCGGAAATACCTGTCCGTTATCCGTGAGCGCGTTGAGGCGGTGAGATCGCTTGCCGGTGAACTGTTCAGGTATTCAGTAGTGATGTCGTCTGAAGATGAATTTAAGCCGGAGACTGTTGTGCTTAACAGTGAATTGGAACATGCTGCCGCGGTAATGTATGCGGCCTTTGCCGAGAAGGGGATAGAACCCGTTATCATCATCCCTGAGGAGAAAGTTATAAGGAACACAGACAGGAATTCGGTCAGGAGGATATTCTCAAATATGCTCAGCAATGCTCTGAAGTATTCTCAGGGCGACCTTAAGATCGAACTCCGGACAAACGGAGAGATATTGTTTGCGAATAAGACGGACATGCTGGATGCAACCGACGTGGGGAGACTTTTTGACAGGTTCTTCACGGTGGAGAATGCCCGTAATTCTACCGGTCTTGGACTGTCTATAGCGCGTACTCTTGCGGAGAGGTGCGGAGGCACCGTAGATGCGGAGCTGCGCGGCGGGAATATTGTTTTCAGAGTAAAACTGTAAGAAGTGTCGGGCCGGGGAGGATAACGGTCATTAAGGTAAGACTGTGTTTAATTAATGCCCGGATGATGCCGCAAGCAGGATGAGTCTTGCTGCGTACGCAGTGTAAATGTTCCACTAAACAAATTTAGATGCACAAGTAGTCTGCGTACGCAGACAAAATGTTCCGGTAAACGCGATTTCATTCACATGTTTACTGCGTACGCAGCAGATGTGTTCCGGTAAAGACGATTATATTCACAAGATTACTGCGTACGCAGCAGTCTTACCTTAATGACAATGGGGGTTATAACTGTTCCGATCTGCATATTGACATCGTGTCAGAATGGAACTATAATTATCTTGACACGATGTCAGAATGATCATGACCGTATTGGAGGTACATGTATGCCAATGGGTTCACCGGAGCGGACCGCCGCCAGAAGAGAGGAGATCATCAGAGCCTGTGAGAAGCTGTATCAGACGATGAGCTTTAAGGATATCACGCTTAAAGAGATCGGAAGTGAGACATCTTTCTCAAGACCTACGATCTACAATTACTTCCAGACAAAAGAAGAGATATTTCTGGCTTTATTCGAACTTGAGTATGAGCGCTGGAATGAGGAACTTGAGAAGATAATTGACGGGAACATCCGTCTCGGCAGGGATGAGGTAGCATCAGGAATAGCACGTTCTCTTGAGAATAGACTTCAGCTCCTGAGGCTTCTGTCGATGAATAACTATGATATGGAATCCAACAGCAGACAGGAGTTCCTTGTAAGTTTTAAGCGGGCCTACGGCAAATCCATCAGTAATATCCGCAGGATACTTGATAAATTCTGCCCTGATCTGAGTGAGGATGACAAGCAGGGTTTTATCTACGTATTCTTTCCGTTTATGTTTGGAATATATCCTTATACCGAGGTGACTGAGAGACAGAAGCAGGCCATGGATACCGCCTCGGTCGGGTTTGTGTACCACTCGGTATATGAACTGATTTATAAATGCATCATCAGGCTTCTCGGAGCTGCGTGATCAATTTAAATATAACAGCAAAGGAGTGTGACAGAAATGCAGTATGCAAAATTAGGTAATTCAGATCTGAACGTATCGCGTATCTGTATGGGATGTATGGGCTTTGGTGATGCCGGGCAGGGTCAGCACAGCTGGACGCTTGATGAAGATCATTCGAGAGAGATTATCAAGCACGGGCTTGATCTCGGTGTCAATTTCTACGATACCGCGATAGCTTATCAGAATGGTACGAGCGAACAGTTTGTGGGGCGTGCTCTCCGTGATTTTGTTAAGCGTGATGAAGTCGTAGTAGCGACCAAATTTCTGCCGAGAACGCCGGAAGAGATAGCAAATGGTATCAGCGGTCAGCAGCATATTGAAGATATGATCAATAAGAGCCTGACGAACCTTGGCATGGACTATGTTGATCTCTATATCTGCCATATGTGGGATTGGAACACTCCGATATACGATATCATGGATGGTCTTAACCGAGTTGTAAAAGCAGGTAAAGCAAGATACATAGGCATTTCTAATTGTTTCGCCTGGCAGATTGCAAAAGCAAATGCACTTGCCGGGAAGGAAGGCTTTGCCAAATTTGTTTCAGTTCAGGGGCATTATAATCTGTTATTCCGCGAAGAAGAAAGGGAAATGGTTCCGTTCTGTGAAGAAGAGAATATAGCGCTTACACCATATAGCGCGCTTGCAAGCGGAAGACTGTCAAGATTGCCGGGAGAAGCTGATACAAAACGTGCAGCCGAAGACAAATTTGCAAAATTCAAATACGATTCAACAGCTCAGCAGGATAATGTGGTTATCGGACGTGTCGCCGAGATTGCGGAAAGGCGCAAAGTCTCCATGACGGAAATATCCCTGGCGTGGCTGCTTACCAAAGTAACAGCACCGGTTGTAGGTGCGACAAAATTCCACCACATTGAAGGTGCTGTAAAGGCGGTCGACATAAGTCTTACAGCAGATGAGATCAGCTATCTTGAGGAGCCTTATGTACCTCATCCGCTCGCAGGAGTGATGGCACAGAATAAGAGACCGAATAAATAAGAGGAGGAGAAATCATCATGAACAAAAAAATAGTGCAAACGGCAGGAAGACAGCAACTGGGAGACATTGCGCCGTTATTCGCACATCTCAATGACGATATATTATTCGGAGAGGTATGGAATGACGGGGCAATAGATGTCAAGACCAGATGCATTATCACGGTAGTATCGCTGATGGCATCGGGAATAACGGATTCTTCTCTGGTTTATCATCTGCAGAATGCCAAGACAAACGGTGTAACCAGAGAAGAGATAGCATCGATTATTACCCATGCGGCAATGTATGTCGGCTGGCCTAAGGGCTGGGCTGTCTTCCGTCTGGCAAAAGAAGTTTGGAATGAGATGCCTTCCGCATTAACAGAAGAAGACAGATACAAAAACACCTTGTTTTTCCCTGTCGGAGACGCAAATCCTTACGGAGAATATTTCAGTGGCCGGAGCTATCTTGCGCAGGTGTCGGGAGAGCAGATTCCCGTGTTTAATGTGACTTTCGAGCCGGGGTGCCGCAATAACTGGCATATCCACCGTGCAAAAAGCGGCGGAGGACAGATGTTGATATGTGTCGGCGGAAGAGGATTCTATCAAGAATGGGGTAAGGAAGCCGTGGAGATGACACCGGGAACAGTTGTTAACATCCCTGTAAATGTCAAGCATTGGCACGGGGCCGCTCCTGATTCATGGTTCTCTCACCTTGCTCTGGAAGTGCCCGGAGAAGAGACCGGCAACGAATGGCTTGAGCCGGTATCAGACGATGATTACGGAAAATTGAAATAAATGATATGAGGATAAAAAATCATATGAAGAGATGCTTTTCTATACTGTTTCTGTCGGCTTGTCTTGTATTCGGTATTGCGGCATGCGGAAATGCCGGCAGTGCCGCTTCGGGGACTTCAGGCACCTCAGGAACATCGGTTTCACAGGGGTCCGTCGATACGTCATCAGATGATACAAAGACTACCGGGGATTCTGAAGAACACAAAGAAGGTGACAAGGTGCTGGTGGTTTACTTCTCGGCAACCGGAACTACAAGGGATGTTGCAGAGAAGATAGCGTCAATCACGAACGGGGATCTTTATGAGATCAAACCTGCAGTGGAATATACGGCTGATGATCTCAACTGGCATGATTCCGCAAGCCGTTCGACAAAGGAACAGAATGATAAGTCGTTCCGTCCTGAGATCGGAAGCGATCCGGTATCACTTGACGGATATGGAACCGTATATATCGGTTATCCGATATGGTGGGGAGAAGAACCACGTATCATGGATACATTTGTTGAGAGCTACAACTTTGACGGTATTACAATGATACCTTTCTGCACTTCTGCAAGCAGCGGGGTCGGAAGGAGTGACAGAAATCTGGCTGATAATGCAGGAAGCGGCAACTGGCTTGACGGACAGCGTTTTGCAGGAGGAGCTTCAGAAGCTGATATATCCTCCTGGATTGGCGGCATACAATAAAAAGGACGGGAGAGGTTATTATGCAGGCGAAGAAATCTTTAATGATCAGAAGAACCGTAGATGCCTGCATGACAATTCTTATGATGCTCCTGATGTCATATCAGGTGACAGGGGAGGCTTTGCATGAATGGATCGGGGTGAGCATGACGTTGTTAGTCATTGTTCATCAGATACTTAACAGGAAATGGTACGTTACTGTCTTCAGAGGGAAATACAATTTATACCGTACTGTTACAACGTCAGTTAATGCGTTGCTGATCCTGTCATTTTTGCTGACGGCTTTTTGCGGAATGTCTATGAGTTCCCATGCCGTGCCTTTCATGTATGGAATGGCAAAGATATCTTTTGCCAGGAGAATGCACCTGTCAATGTCGTACTGGGCTTTTGTACTGATGGGGCTGCATCTCGGACTGCACATACCGGTGATGCTGTCCGGACTTAAGTTGACAGGCAGGAAAAAGATCATTGTAAATGCGGCAGCGTGCTGCTTTGCCGGAGCCGGACTGTTCTGCCTGATTCAGAACAGGATTGCGGATTATCTGTTCTTCCGTGTTCCTTTCGCGTTGCTGGACTATGAGAAGGCTGTGGCACTGGTACTTCTTGAGAACTTGCTCATAATGGTATTCTGGGCATTTATCGGAGCGCAGTTATTCCATATATGTAAGGATAAAGACAAAGACCGCATGACCGGGATTATTTTTGTTATGGCAACAATAATCATTGGGATGTTGCTGTCGGGTCACTGTTCAGGAACAAAAACAAATGAAAGCGGCACAGCTGCTTGGGGAACTGTTCAGCAGACGGAAGTAATGACGGATTCGTTCTCATTAATGGAGGGACATTCCAAATGGGCAGTCCCGAATCGGAGAACTGGCGTATTGATGACGAAAAGCTTCACGAGGTCAGTGTCTCATCTTTCTATATAGATCCATACGAGACTACGCAGGCGAAATATGAGAGGTTGACAGGCAGTAATCCGAGTGTCTTCCCGGGCGTTGATAATCCTGTTGAGAACATCACATGGCTCGATGCAATCCGGTTTGCAAACGCCAAAAGCAAAGATGCCGGATTGACACCCGTATATACGGTGACTGCTGACGGGGTCAGCTGGGATCTTAGTGCAGACGGGTACAGGCTGCCTACGGAAGCCGAGTGGGAATATGCCTGCCGCGCCGGGACATCTACACCATTTAACATGTCGAAATCCCCTGATGCGACAGAGGTAAATTTTTACGGGCACTATCCGTATGAGATAGAAGAGAACTATTTTGAGAACTCAGCACTGGAGGCAAAACCGGGTGAATACCGCCAGGAGACTGTCCCGGTTGGCGGTTTCAAACCAAACTCGTGGGGGCTTTATGACTGCCACGGAAATGTTAATGAGTGGTGCTGGGATTATTATGGTGAATATGATCTGTCAAACGGGAATGACCCTACAGGATCAGGTTCGGGGACAAGACACGTATACCGTGGCGGCGGATGGAATGATTTCGCCAAGAACATGCGTAGTGCATACCGCGCAGCAGGACAGGCTGATATGGCAAGTTATAATATTGGTGTGCGTCTTGTCAGAAATGCCGGCAACGAGCGCAGCGGAGTAATAACCGCATCGGAGACGTTAGCTGCAGAGCAGACCGGTGACAAAGTACTTATTGCTTATTTCTCGTGGAGTGGTAACACAAGAAGGATCGCGAACGAGATCGGGAGAATTACGGGTGCAGACATATTTGAGATAACTCCCAAAACACCTTACTCTACTGATTACAACACTGTCCTTATGCAGGCGCAGGAGGATCAGCATGTTCAGGCAAGACCGGAACTTGAAGGCAGGGTGGAGAATATGGATGAATACGATATCATCATTCTCGGATATCCTAACTGGTGGGCATCAATCCCTATGCCTATTGCATCTTTCCTCGAAGAATATGATTTTGCCGGCAAGAGGATAATACCATTCTGTTCCCACGGCGGCGGAAGATTCGGTCAGAGCATTACTGCAATTGCAAAACTTGCCCCGAACTCGGACATAGGCTCGGGATTGTCGGTACATTACTCGGGCGGAACTTCGCTTAAGGACGACATATCGGCATGGCTGGCTGCCAACGGTTTGTGATGCCTTTGATATTTCAGAATTCATGCCTGATTCGCTCGTGAACAGCATCGATTATGCCGGCGCGAACCACGCGTTTGCGGACGACTCACGATCAAGATGTTCGAAAGAAGGGATGTATAGTACTTCAATATGTTACCTAAACTGATACGTGCATAAAAAAAGAGAACAGACCGCAGCATAAATAATATTTGCCTTGTTTTTTTGAACAAATCTTGTATGATTAGTTGTGGTTAACAAATAATCCTACAGGAGGACAATTAATATGGCATTAGTTTCTGCTACAGAAATGATCAAGAAGGCGCATGAGGGTCACTATGCGATCCCTGCTTTCAACACAAACAACCTGGAATGGACACAGTGTATCCTTAAGGCTGTTCAGGAGACAAACACACCTGTTATGATCCAGACATCTGAGGGTGCTGCAAAGTACATGGGCGGCTACAAGATGGTTGTAGATATGGTAAATGACCTCATCGAGTCTATGGGCATCACGGTTCCCGTAGCTCTTCACCTTGACCACGGTACATACGAGGGTGCAAAGGCTTGTATCGAGGCCGGTTACTCTTCAGTTATGTTCGACGGTTCACACTACCCTATCGAGGAGAACATCGAGAAGTCCAAGGAGATCATTGCTCTCGCACATGCCAAGGGCGTATCCGTAGAGTGTGAAGTCGGTGGTATCGGCGGTACTGAGGATGGCGTTACATCCAACGGCGAGCTTGCTGATCCTGCAGAGTGCAAGGCAGTTGCAGACCTCGGCGTAGATTTCCTCGCTGCAGGTATCGGTAACATCCACGGCAAGTATCCTGAGAACTGGGCAGGCCTCAACTTCGAGCGTCTCGCTGAGATCAAGGAAGCTATCGGCGGCAAGCCCATGGTTCTCCACGGCGGTTCAGGAATCCCCTTCGAGCAGACAAAGAAGGCTGTTGAGCTCGGCGTATCCAAGATCAACATCAACACAGAGCTCCAGCTCGTTTTCGCTGATGCAACACGTAAGTACATCGAAGCAGGCAAGGACCTCGAGGGTAAGGGTTACGATCCCCGTAAGCTCCTCAAGCCCGGCTGTGAGGCTATCGTTGCTAAGGCAAAGGAACTCTGCGAAGGTTTCGGCG
>DFIB01000158.1 GCA_002371375.1 Mageeibacillus sp. UBA3708
ACTCTGCGTACGCAGTATACTGCTCTGGCAGAACTCAAGGCAGACATCAAACACCAATTCCCACAGATTCCGCGAAGAACCTTTTTATTAGTGTAAAACCGGGTTGATTATGTGCCGATGCCTTGAGATTTATAGTCAGGCTAAATCTCTGGTTCCAATGATCAAGTCTGATTCATAGTCTTCGCGGGGATGAGTATGTGCAGCATTTGTTGTGAGTATATCCGCTCGTGCTCAAAGAAGTTCCGAGAATGGCTTTGAGGTATCCTTAACAAACGCGTGATTCGTTTTATTCACAGAATCGTACACAAAATCCGGCAGAATCTGTGTATGATTCTGTGAATATAATAATCTGCAGGCTTGATGATCGGTGGCTTGAACGACAGATGACAACCTGGCTGAGGATGTGGTTTCCGCAGTCAGACTGATGCGGCTTGCACAGTTCATGCCGACGGGACGGGGGATTTTGCAAAAAAGAACATTCCTGAACGTTTCGTCTACCCCACCCGGAACCGCAGCTGGTAAGCAGGTTGGACATGCAGAGTAAAGCTCAATGTCGGCAGCGTACATTGAGCAGTATACTGCTCCGTCAGAGCTCAAGTCAGACATCTAACACCAATTCCCGCAGATTCCGTGAAGATCCCGTAAAACTATATCTTTTTACCTATCTTGACAATAGGTCTATATATTACGCAAAACAGTGTATTTCAGGCCACTGTGTGGTACTATACAAATAATATTTATAAATTATTGGAGTACGGGGTGACTTACTATGGTTCGCGAAGCGAGGCTTGAAGATTTGGATTCTTTGCTTGAATTATATCTTGATCTGCATGAGACAAGTATCCCTGACAAAGACGGGCACCTTAAGGCAACATGGGAAAGGATCATAGGCGATACGAATCATCATCTGATTGTCGTTGACATTGACGGAGAGATAGTATCGTCCTGCGTCTGTGTTATCATTCCCAATCTCACAAGAGGAGTTCGTCCCTATGCTCTGTCGAGAACGTCGTCACCAAAGAGAATTACCGTGGCCGCGGATATGCCGGCAAGTGTCTTGCTTGTGCAAAGGAGATTGCCATTGACAATAACTGCTACAAAATGATGCTCCTGTCAGGTTCCAAAGATCCTTCAACTATAAGGTTCTATGAGAATGCCGGGTATAATACTGTTGATAAGACAGCTTTCTTTCAGAGACTGCCGTAATGTTAGCACGTGAAATAATTTATAGATTTGCAGAAATCATTTTATCCAAGGAGATAATAAGCATGAATGATAAGCAGTATAAAGTATTCTGTCAGCGATAATGACGTTTGTCATGGTATCGACTCTCTTTCCGGTTACTCTTCTGGCTGATTCAACTGCTTCGTCCGGTGCGATTAAATATCTATCCAGGGGACTCGACGGTAATGAAGCTGTCATGTATCTCGGACAGGATAACGGATGAATTGCTGTTAATAAAAAGAAAATTCCGTTATAATGTAATTGCATTAAATTTAGGAGGTTTGGTTTGTATGGCAATCACAAAGAAGATTTCCGCCCTTTTACTGACTCTTATCCTGTTAGTGGCACTGGTGCCTGCTACGGTATTTGCAGCAAGTTTGAGCGGCTGGGTGCAGGACGGTGATGTTTGGTATTACTACAGGAATGACAAAAAGCTTAGCCAAACATGGCTGAAATGGAAGAACAACTGGTACTATTTTGATTATTCCGGCAGAATGATGGCTGACACTGTGTATTTTGTCGATTCTGATCAAAAGTCTTATGTTTTTGACAAAAGCGGTGCGCTTACAAAGAAGACCGGTTGGAGATTATTTGGCAGTTCAAGCTTTGGAGATTGGTTTTATGTCAAAAAAGGCGGCATAGCTACGACGGGTTGGAAGAAGATAGATGGTAAGTGGTATTATTTCATGTCCTCCAAGGATGATATGTTAATGCCCGGTACGATGTGTTGTTTTCCAAGTATGGAAGTTAACGGCGTGATATATGTATTTAATAGCGACGGTTCGCTTGTAACAAAGACGGGCTGGGTATCAGTCAAGTATTTTAGTACTACATACTGGTTCTATGTCAAGAAGGGTGGCATTGCTACGACCGGTTGGAAGAAGTTAAGCGGTAAGTGGTATTACTTCGATGATTACGGACCAATGCTTAGCAATACATCTAGGAACATCGGCGGTAAGGTTTATAAATTTGACAAGGATGGCGTTTGTATTAATCCTTAACATTCAGAATTAAAAGAATCTGCAATTATCGGGCTGCCTCAAAGTGACACCGGTCACTTATGAGGCAGTTCATCGTATCAGGCAAAAATTCTTAAAAACAGTAGGCACATGATTTCGCGATTCCCGCAGATTCCGTGAAGAACCCTTTTTTCTGTTATTTTTATCTGATATAATAAATACACTAATCAGGTGGTTTATATAATGAGAGATACAGATCGTGACAGAATATTTGACTGTGCCGTTTCTTTGGCGAGTATTATAACAGAGCAGTGTGATGCTCTCGTTGAGTTGTGTGATTATATTGAAGAGAGAGTGCCTATATCCAGGAGGATCGTCTCTTTTGAATCTAATGCAGATGAATCATTCCATAATCTCGGCTTCTATTTCCTTGAACATAAGCTTATGAGCGATCCTGATGCGGTGGCTCTGTTCGAAGTGGTCAAGGCTCTCGAGCAGATTACCGATTGCTTTGAGGAACTGGCAAATTCATTCGTGAGATATAACGTAACTGTGCCCGATGGACGGTTGTCCGATTTTTCGACGGCTCTTTACGGCGCGTGCAGAATGACACAGGATATAATTATCTATTTCAGAGATAAGGCTCCTTCAAGTCTCATCCTCAGGGATGTTACGGCACTTGATAAGTACAAATCCAAATATTGCGAGTATTATGATGAGGCTATTCTTGAATTATTCTCAGGAGATACTGATGCAGTAGAATTGATCAGAAGTAAGGCGATATACGATGCTTTCAAGGTTCTTTTTGAATCATTTGAGACGTTATCGGAGAAGTGTTATTTATTCATAATCTCGTATTATTAATATGTCGAACTGGGATGCTTTAGCTGATACATATAAATGTCCGGGTTGTTCAGGCAATCTGTTTTATGATACGTCCACCCGTAAGCTTGACTGCAAGTTCTGCGGCTCGTCCTATAATCCGGATGTTCTCGAGGCGCTCGATGTCTTCAGCAGGGTGGAGGCAGAGAGCGATGCCAAGACTGATGATCCCCGTCATGAGATCGTGTGCTCATCGTGCGGTGCGGTAGTTATAACGGACGAGAATACATCGTCATCTATATGTTGTTTCTGCGGATCGCCCGCTCTGGCTGCCAGAAGACTGACCAAGGAGTTCAAGCCGGATTATATCCTTCCGTTCAAGATTACGAAGGAAGAGGCAAAGAGCAAGTTTATAGAGTGGGCATCGACGAATAAGTATATTCCGGATGATTTTACCAGCGAGGAGAATATCAATAAATTGACGGGGCTCTATGTTCCGTTCTGGCTTGTTGATTGTAAGTGTGAGGCGGAGTTCTACGGTACCGGATATGTTCCGCAGAATGACAATCTCGCCGTTTTTGCTCTTGAGAGGAGGCTGACGTTCTACCTGTCGAGAGTGCCTTTCGACGGGTCGAGGAAGATCAGCAACAGGCTTATGGCTGCTGTCGAGCCTTTTGATTACTCCGAGATGGTGGAATACAGGGACAGCTATCTGCCCGGATTCTATGCGGAGAGATATGACCAGACACCGCTTGAATTGAGTGAGAATGTGTCGAACAGAACAAAGAGATATGCGGAAGAAGCTGTAAAACTCATGTCGTGCAGTGAGTATGAGGAAGTTAAGTTCAGTACCGGTTATTCAAATGCGACTGATTTCAAGCACAGTTATGCGCTGCTGCCGGTCTGGTTTATGAATTACAAATACGAGGGTGTTAATTACGGATTCGCTATAAACGGTCAGACAGGAGAGGCCTGCGGAGATCTTCCTTTCAGTAAGAGGAAGCGCAGGATGGCGCTCTCCAGAGTTATTCTTCTCAGACTGGTACTTCCGTTGCTTTTGCTTCTTTTACTGACACTGGCGCCGGTCATTACACCGTTTGTTCTGTCAGGAGAAGCGTTGAAGCGGCTGGGGAATTTTTACCAGCTTACCGGAGTTGTCATGATGGCCGGGATTTTCCTTATGCTGTTTGTAATAGGAGCGTTCATCAAGCGGTGGATATATATATCGAATATTTCGCAGAATCCCATAGATCCGCCGCCGAAGGTCGAGCAGTATTATGACGGCACAAAGAAGCCGATCATCAAGAAGAAAGACAAGTTTGTCTCTGTGATGAAGAGAATCAAGGAGTAAGGTGGAGGGCTGTTCCGGCCCCCGGAGTCTTGAACAATGGAAAATGACATAAGATATCAGAAGATGATGGAGAGGATCAAATACCGTCCGTATGAGCAGTGTGCCAACCGTGTCGGTGTGCTCATGATCATTCAGCAGGCCGTGTTCCAGATAGGCGCGATCATCGTGCTCTTTGCGCTGCTTGTACTGGAAGGTATCGGAAGAAGAGGCTTTGATATCGGGAGACTCTACCACATGTTGTCAGATAAGAACAATATCGTGTTTGTTGTATATCTGGCTTCGGCGATCATGCAGGTCGTTGCAGGTGTTTGTTTCCTGATATTCTTTTGCATCTATAAGCAGGACATCGTTCATGCACCCATCTCAGGCAGGAAGATATCCGGGGCGCTTATCATTAAGTGTCTCCTGATAACTCTGGCTGTCAATGCGGTCATCACAGCATCCGGACTCCTTTTGAACCGGATAACCGGGAGAGTTGCAGATGCGGGGATGACGCTTGCAGATAACAAGCATGCAGCAGGATTGTTTATTCTTGTTGCAGTTTTCCCGGCGATAGCGGAAGAACTGTTCTACAGGGGAGTGATTTTCAGATACCTTCGAAAGGGCGGATTCGGGTATGCGGCGGTGATATCATCGCTCGTATTCGGGATGGTGCATATGAATCTGACGCAGTTTATTTTCGCCGGGATCTTGGGATTCGTATTGTGTTACCTTTACGAGATGACCGGGCATATCTGGCCGGGAATGCTCGTACATTTCGGCAATAACGCTATCGTTCTGCTGCTGACACCGTTCCAGAACGGGGCTGTCTACAGGACATGTGTTTACATCGCCGGAGTTATCGCATTTGTGACTTTGACTGTTATGTACGTGATCAAGTTCCGTCATATCAACATAGGAGATAAGAAAGCCATCACAAAAGGATTATCGTCAGTAGGAATGGTGTTCTTCCTGGTCATAGGCGGATTTGTCTGTCTCGCGCAGCTTCTCGTATGATATCTCAAGTCTGCCTCATTTGGATGATTAATTCCGGCAGATAATGATGTATACTCAAATCTGATTCTATAGTGGGGTAAGGGAATATGTCAGACAGAAGGAAGAATAAAACATTAAGAGTTCTCATCATTGTGGGCGTAATACTTGCCGTGATAATCGGCGGTGTAGTTTTGCTTGCCAGAAAGTTCAGAGACATAGCCAGACAGATGATGATGCCGTCACAGGCGGTCGTTACGGTCGGATCGATATCCAAGAAGGTTGACGGAGCCGGCAACATAACAGTCGCGGACTCGATCGAGCTTAAGATACCCTCGGAGATAACGATCGGTGAGAAGCTGGCCAAGGCCGGTGACACAGTCCACAAGGGAGATATTGTTGCAACAGTCAACAAAGATTCTGTCACAAGTGCGATAGTAAAGCTCCAGAATGAACTCGATCAGGTCAAGCAGTCCCTGAAGAATAAGAAGAAGGACAAGCTGACCGACTTCCAGATCGAAGAACTCGAGACGCGTAAGACATCGCTGGA
>DFIB01000109.1 GCA_002371375.1 Mageeibacillus sp. UBA3708
GAGGTGGGTTGATGAGTAAGGCGAAGAAAGCGACTGCATTCGCGCTGATCCTTGCTATGATGGCATCTTTTGCAGCATGCAGCAAGATCGACAACGAAGCTGTGTCCAAGAAGGTTGAGTCATTTGCCAAAGCTGCATCGAGCCTCGATGCAGAAGGATTGTGCAAGATTGCCGACGACGTAGATGACAACGTAAAGGATAAGATCGATGACAAATTGTCTATGTCCGGTATGGAGTCCGACGAGAAGAGTGTTAAGAAGGCAATAGCCGACACTATCACTTATGAAGTTGACAGCGATTCCATTGCAGAAGGCAAGAAAGAAGGTACGGTAACATGCAACGTGATCTTCTCCATAGCTGATTATCAGAAAGTCCTGACAGACGACAATATCAAGACGGCTGATGAGATGGCAAGTGCAATCAAATCCTGCAAAGATGTAAAGAAGTACAAGGTGGAATGTACTCTCACCCTGAAGAAAGAGAAGTACTATATCACGGAGAAGACTCTTGAGAATCTTGCGGATCTTTATTCCTTCCTTGATGATGAATTTAAGTTCGGACCTGACTCTAATGATATAGTAAACATGGTTGACTATACGAAGTGGTATGCCTCGGATGCAGGTTACTATACTAACGTAAAACAGATCGAGTTGGATCTTTACTTCAAGGATAATCCGGATATCGATTATTACTACATTGTATTGAAGGATGGCAGTGAGGTATACAGGAGCTCACCTGCACATACAACAGATTATTTTGCAGAGGCTGTTTACGGTGTTGAGCAGAATGCGGCTACAGATAATAATTGTCTTGTGGAAGGTACCTATGAGATACAGTTCTATATTGCCGCAGATGATACTTTCCTGACAGCAGGTACGACATATGTTACTGCTCCCAAGGCAACTCCGACACCTGCTCCGAGCAATTTCCAGCCCAAGACTGATTGCTATGAGTTCTACAACACTTCATTTGCAAAGATCAAGGAAGTTCAGTGGTTTGAGTATGATGAAGATGAGGGAACAAAGGTCAAGGACGGCGTCTACTACGGAGACGTAAAGAATCTCGCTTTCTCCATCGAAGTGTATGAGAATGCCGGCGAGATCTACTATGCATACTACTATGCCGGTAAAGACGGCAATGCTGATATCGATTATTCCAAGCCTGAGTTCAGCGATACGATCAAGACAACCGAATACGACGACGGATATATCTATTATGATATTGACTACACTCCTTCAGAGATGAAGCCCGGTATATACACTGTCGTTATCGCGGCAAATAAGGACAGCATCGATGATCCTTATGCAATTGCGAAGTGCAACGTTCTCGAGCAGAAGTCTACTGACATCTGATGAACAACAGATCTGAATAACCCGGGGCTGCCTCAAACGAGGCAGCCTTTTTGCAGGTTGATCGATCTCCTGTTCGGAGCACAGCCCCGATGATACCGTTACACTTTTGTTGTATAATACATACTCACATAGTAATGAGGGGACCGTAAATGAGATCACTTTCCGCGAATCGTGTCAGGAGCCTGGCGTTAATAATCATGCTGGTCATATCCGCTGCTGCTTTTGCCGGCTGCGGCTTCCTTCTGGACGGGATCGAGGAAGGTGATGCCGAATACTTTGTTACAAGTACTCTTGATGAATTCTTTGATTCAGGCTGCAGCACAGATCTCAATTCTATGGCCGATAAGGCTTACGATATGTCTGAGATCAATGATGAGCAGTTGGAACTGTTCAGGTATTCACTGCGCAATGTCAGCTATGAAGTGGTAAGCACGAAGATCAAGGATGAACGAGATACGGCGGTCTGCATAGTTGAATTTACCGGGATCCCCAGGGCTCTGGATCTTGATAAGACACCTGTTACCGTCGAAGACTACAAGAAGGCGATCGACGGTCTCAAGAAGACCCGCGAAAGGATAACCTTCAGGCTTGTCAAGGATGAATCCGGCAGCTGGATGTTCTCAGATCTGAATGATTTCTACGATTCTTTACTCAGACCCTATGACGGACTGGAATACCTGAATGACAAAGGCGTTCCTGCCCACATCAGTGATGATTACCTGAAGCCCTATATTGTTGATAACATGTGGTACGATCCGCTCCTCGGGAATCCCGTAAAGGACTTATCTATCAGCAAGCCTTCAGCGCTTATCAATGTGTTCTGCTTCAGCCGGAAGATGACTGTTGATATTACGGCAAAACTGTACAGGGGTACGACCGAGATTGCTGCCATGGATGTTGCGCTGGACGATGATATTATGGTAAAGTTTGATTTCGATGCGATGATATATACACAGAACGAATATTTCAGGGATGGCAGGTATCATGTCGAGTTGTATGCAGGCGATGTGAGGCTTGCCGAGTCATCTGAGATCACAGTCAGATAGGCAGGAAGATTATGATGTTTGTAGCCGGCAATTGGAAAGATTTTGAAGTTATAAGCTGCGCCTCCGGCGAGAAATACGAGCGCTGGGGCAAAATTTTGCTCAGGAGACCTGACCCGCAGGTTATATGGCCCATCGAAGGGTTCGACTCTATATGCGACCCTCACGCTGTGTATAACAGATCTTCTTCGGGCGGAGGTTCCTGGACGAAGCTTAAGTCAATGCCGGCGTCCTGGAAGATCGGTTACGATTCGCTTGACAAACACCTGACATTTATTATCGAGCCGACGTCGTTCAAGCATACCGGGCTATTTCCGGAACAGGCGGCAAACTGGGATTTTGCGGGGAAGCTGATAAGTGATGCCAAGAAGGCCGGGAAGAAAGATATTAAGGTGCTGAACCTTTTTGCTTATACCGGCGGTGCGACGATCGCAGCGTCCGCGCACGGTGCTGATGAAGTGGTGCATGTGGATGCCTCCAAGGGAATGGTCTCAAGAGCCAAGGAGAACGTGGCGGCATCGGGCCTCTCTGATAATTACATCAGATTTATAACAGAGGATTGCCAGAAGTTTGTCGAGCGCGAGA
>DFIB01000204.1 GCA_002371375.1 Mageeibacillus sp. UBA3708
CCATCATGTGGTGGATGCCCGGCTTACCGTTAGCTGTCGGAGGTCCTTCATAGAAAACGAATGAAGGCGCGCCTTCTCTCTCCTTGACACAGAGATCAAGAAGATCGATATCCGACCAGTGCTTGACTTGTTCCGACTGATACTCAGCTACCGGCTTGTCAGATAGATTTTCAAACATACTTTTTCTCCTATTTGTGGTTTAGATTTAACTCTCAGATGTCTTACCGGAGTGTGTCAATCGGCCGTTTATCCGACCAGATATCAAATCTGATAAACTGCCGAAAGGCACACTTTTACATAATAAGCCATCATTTCATAACTAAAACATAATAACATAAAAGCATTGAATAATGCACCCTTTTAATCCAATAATTCCAACAAAAAAGAGCCCTTATTAACGGTATGTGGTATACTGTTTCAATAAAGATAACTAAATATGAAGGAATTTCTGAAATGAGACTTGATAAGTATCTTGCTGATATGGGCCTCGGCACCAGATCAGAAATCAAAAAGGAAATCAAAGCCGGTCACGTCACCGTCAACGGTGAACTAATTAAAGACCCCGGATTCAATAAAGTGACTTCATCCGATCATGTAATTTACTGCGGAACTGAGATATCATACGAAGAATTCGTCTATTACATGCTGAACAAACCTGCCGGTGTTATAAGCGCAAGCGAAGACCCGCGGGAAGAGACAGTTGTCGACCTTATTGATGAGCGCACACGCAGAGACCTCTTCCCTTGCGGCCGACTTGACAGGGACACAGAGGGACTTCTTCTTATAACAAATGACGGAGGACTGGCGCACCGCCTCCTCTCGCCTAAACATCATGTGGACAAAACGTATTACGCTGTTGTCGCAGGTGAGATCACAGAAGAAGATGCGGATCTGTTCCGCGAAGGCCTCGTTCTTCCTGATGGTCTGGAATGCATGCCTGCTGAACTTGTGATCGTAAGCCAGGATGAGTTTGACAGCCCTGATCCTGATGACGATACGATCTCCACTGAGATACTTATTACCATCCGCGAAGGCAAATTCCATCAGATCAAGAGAATGTTTGAGGCTATCGGAAGCAAAGTCATATACCTCAAACGTCTTACAATGGGTCCTCTCACACTCGACGAAAATCTGGAGCCTGGCGAATACCGCAGACTCACAGACACAGAACTGGACAGTCTCATGAAATTGTAGTACATTGAATCAGGGAGAAAGATTCTTCACCATGCAGGCTATGTACAGGTATGATTTCATTCAGTAACTGAGGTTAGAATAGAATGCCATTATTCATATTAGGACTATTATTGTTAATAGGGCTTCTGGCGTACTCTATAGTCAGATATATAAACAGCGGTGAGACTGATGACCGCCCTGTTCGTGAGCGTTATCCTCACGCCTTCCCTGTTCACAGACAGCCGGGAAGCGAAGAGCATGAAGAAGAGCCTCCTGTTGATGATGCTGAGACATACGTTGAAGAAGACTCTCTCAGAGGCGATATCGATCACATGATCCGCAACATCAAACGCGAAGTCAAACGTGCAGTTAAGGAATCGGATATAGACCTGAGAGGATTCAAGGACATGTTCGGATTCGGCAGCGGATCAGATGATGAAGACGACAACACAGTAGAATTCCCTAAGGACAACATTGAAGCCGAGAAGAGAAAAAGAGGCATCAACTCCGACAAATAACAGCTGACGCCTCGTAGTCATACTACGTATATAATAAAGCTCTGCCGCGAGGCAGAGCTTTTATCGTATTAATCTCTCCTGTTCAGATGATATCCGACGAATGCTCCGACGAGTCCTCCGGCGATATGTGACAGATTCGACACATTATCCTGCAGGAATACACCTTCGTACAACTGCTGGCCGAGGAAAACGATCGCAACAAGGATGACCGTCAGCGGGATCTCGCCTTCATTGAAGTTAGTGAAAGATGTCATGAGAATGAATGCGAACACTACTCCGCTCGCTCCGCAAAGAGCGACTCCCGGGAACAGGAAATAGTTCAGAAGTCCGGTGATAACTGCAGTCACAGCTATAAGCTCGATTATATTGACAGATCCGTACTTCTCTTCGAGCATAGGTCCGAGCAGAAGTATATACATCATATTTCCGATATAGTGTGTCCAGCCGGCATGGCCGAGAACATGTGTGAAGAATCTAAGATATGTCAGAGGATTAGCCAGCGAGGAATGATAAGTCATGAAAAACGCCTGATTGCTCATTCCGGCGGTGAGATAGTTAGCGACCATCGCGCCGAGGCTTATGAATACGAAGCTTAGTATTACCGGCGAATTGAAAGTTATTCTTCTCTTCATGTCAATTTTATAGTCCCCTTCCGATTCTTGATATGTACTGATTATAGCAGAACAAGTCAAAAGCGGGACCGATGATCCCGCTTAATTGTCTGAAAATATTCAGTGATCTCTCAGGAATTAGTCCTCAACGAGCTCTTTTCTTGAGAGGTTGATTCTGTTCTGGTTGTCGATCTCTGTAACCTTGACAGTTACCTTGTCGCCGATGTTCATAACGTCTTCGACCTTGGCAACTCTGTGGTTAGCCATCTTGGAGATGTGCAGGAG
>DFIB01000075.1 GCA_002371375.1 Mageeibacillus sp. UBA3708
TACCTGAAAGGGATATTGTGATACCATGGCATCTCCTCACCTGCTTCAATAACAAGAGTGGCATCAAAAGTACCATCCTCAAGACAACGTTTTATATAATTGAATAAACTTTGACATAATGACACGGGAATAACAGCAATAAGAGAAGCAACCAACGGATAGAAGATATTCTGCGTCAAAAGCATCAGAGTGATCTGATGTGATGACATGCCCACCATACGCAGTATTCCGATCTTATTACGGTTAATCTCGGTCTTGGTATAAAGACTAAGACAGATAGTTATTATTCCACAGCAGATAAGCAGGATAATTATCAAATAATAGATCAGCATCGTGTTTATGTAAGTTCCATAGATTTTATTATTGATCGAGAATGCCGAACGTATCTCTATTCCTCTTGCCCCTCTTATTGTCTCATACCAGAAAGCATCCGCATTATTAACATTACAGCCTTCCACAAGCTTAAGTCTGACCATTGTATACTTGGTATCTCTTAATCCCCAACTCTCAAAAGTGTCCTTACCTGCAGCAATAATATATAGTCCCGGCTTATCGATCATCCCATACTTCTCCAAAGCCTCCTCATCAAGTGATACAATAGCCCCGACCTTTGTCTTAATGTCTTTTCGGCTGCCGAAATGCACAGAATACATATTAACAGATGAACCGTCTTCCAAAGTCAGTTCAGTGTCGTAAACATGCGGGAGAAGGAGCTGATCATTTCCGCGGTAATCAATTGAATCCTCAAAATCATCTGTAGTGATCGCACTCATGGGAAGGTCATTGCCCACTCCGAAAACGCATCTGCACAGATCGGCCCTGTCTTCCGGGACAGCGAGGATTACTGATCTTCCTGATCTGATGTCATCAAGCTCGATCTTACCTTCGATCAAGTATTTATCGAGTTCCGTTATATCTTTATATAGCAGGCCGATACATGGAACTGAAAACAATTCTTCATCAGACGAATAACCTGATGATATAAGCGCTGCTTCCTGCGCTTCTTTATATTCTGTCTGATACTCATCATCAGAGTAATCATTTCTGAGGTTCCTTCCTTCAAAGAGTCTTTTTATGTTATCTGTAACTTCACGGCCGGGAATTACGATATTCGTTGAGTTAACACGGATCTCGGCATATACAGATTCAGCAAATCCTGATCGTGCCAACGTATCAACGGCTTGCTGTTCTATTCCATAATCATGATGAGTCTCAACATTAAACGACCCCATACCAACATCTTTTTTGGAGGCGGAATAATCATATGTATCAAGTCCTGATTCGATAAGTTCATATCTGTATTCAATATTTGCTTTATCTGATATAGCCCGGAAATATAAATATCCAAAAAGAACCGACGACAAGACTATCGCCATCATAAGCATTACAGAACCATCATGAAAGGATAATCGCGAATTAACGAGAGGCAGCCAATTCTTCTTAGTTAATTTGCGGTTAATATGCCTTATCCTTCTATATTTATCAGAAGAATTAAACAATTCAGACGGAGTATAAGCCGCGAATCGCAATAATGGAATAAAACAGGCAATAACAACCGATAACATGGACACGAGCAAAGATAAGATCAACGGATTGTTAGTTGCTTTATTTACATATTCAGAGGCATTAAAACCATAGATCAGATTCTGGTTAAAGAAACTGTTTACAAGATTAACGATCCCTATATGAAGCACCAAACCAAGCAAACAACCTGCTAACGAAGAGAAAACTGCAAAAACCACCATTTCCGCAAATAAACACAATGAAGAACTTGAAGCTGTTAATCCCAAACTTCTAAGGATTCCTGTTATGTCTTTTCTGTCATGGATCACATTTTTTACGACGTTATAAACACTTAGAAACACCATGACAGCTATAAATATAGCAAATACAGGCACAAGTATACCGGAATAGAAATCTTTAATGACTTTACCTTCAAAAACGGCATCAATTATATCTTGAATTGATATTCCATCATAATCATCATCAAGCAAAGTATCCATGATACCGAGGATATTGGAATACGCAAGGCTTCTCCCATTGTTGATCATTAATTTCCCGTTATCACCTGCTAATTCTTTAAGAGAGGCAATTAATTCTGGATCGTTTTTGTTGAACACCACATAAACAGTATTATCAGCATTACTTATGAATAGGCCTGCATCGTCTTTGCTGACGAATATCCCCGGCATTTTATAATCACCATAATCGTAATGCTCGAATGGATAACGGTACCAGCCTCCTACAACTGATTCATTAGTTGCATCAAAAACACCGGATACCCTGAACTCCCGCGTTGAATAATAATTCCCATCAAGATCATACATATCAAGACTGACTTTTTCATCCGGAACTGGTGTTATACCCATTATTGAAGCAGTATTGATATCAATAGCTATCTCACCTGCCCGTTCAGGATAACAGCCTCTGACACAGGACATATGATAAAGACTGCAGGACCTATCATCAGCAAAACAAGCAAATTTGACACCATCATCCTCATCCCCTCCTAAAAAACCGAGGTTATAATAACTTCCGCCTTCGGTTATCCCGTCAAGATTAAGAATCCGCTCCCTCTGATCATCTGTAACATCATAAATGATCGCTTCATAATCACCTATGACATCCAGGTAGCTGTCTAGTTCGGATTGTTTCTCGCTTCGGATAAGCATACCGGCACAAAAAATGGCACAGCTTCCGACAGCAATAGATATGAACGCCACAAAAGCTCTCATTTTGTGGCGTCTCCAGAAATTAATGGCGATCTTAAGATAAATACTGATGATATGCATTTTATGACCTGCTGTAAGTGTGCCTATTAGTTGAACATACAGAACTGCATTTCTGGTGATAAATGAAACAGCTGTTGTATAAAAGCTTAGCAAATCATTGTATTAATTCAATAGATGTCTGATAAAAGTTGCATCGGTTCACCAATGTGAAAGAATAAGACTTACAATACGGTTAACCTTGCTGAGTGCAACTATATTTTTCACATGTGTGATTGACTTTTCAGGGTGCCCGAATTACATACCATCACTTATCACCAAGATATCAACGTCTTCTGATGTATCTTCCGAGTCTGCCGTGTTTGCATTCGAATTATTCACACCCCATTGGATTGCAATAGCAGACAGGCAAACTAAAAGTATGCATATTAAAGTAAATAGACTCATTTTGATTAGACGTCTGAGGTAATCTCTTTTCAACGAACGAAGTCTGGAATTGAAGATCTCATTCAGATCATATCCGGACATAATGCTATCAGCGATCTCTTTGCTGATAAGAGCATGAAAATCATCTATTTGATCCGTTATTTCAGCAACACGCTCATTCATGTAATGATCTTTAAGCACAATGCTTTTTACATAATCCTCTGGCAGATCATAAATATCAGCAAGACACTTGATCAGGTCATCAGACGGGACGGCGGAACCGTTCTCAAATTTATATATGAGTGTCCTGGACACGTTAAGTCTCCCGGCAACTTCATTTTGTGTCATATTTCTGTTTTCTCGCAAAGTTCTTAGATCAACAGAATTCATTTTTGCTGCCCGTCATATGGTGTTATCTCGATTACACGTATTGATCCTGTTTCGCCCCCTGAAGATCCATTCCTGTTAGAATAATGTGATATCAGAATAGTACCGTATACCAGAATGGAAAAGACAATAATAATGATGATCATAATAATACATATCTTATTCAAACGGTGCTCATATCCGGATCTTTCCTCTTCATACGTCTTGTTAAATTCTTCCAACTTCGCGTTTTGTTCATTAACAACATCTTTTATCTCTTCTGTTAAAATCAAGTGCAGTTCATCTAATCTATCTGTCAATTGAGCAGAGTGATCATTTAAAGTAACAGGATCAATATCTACAGACTCAATAGCCTTCAATATATCCTCTTCATTCATTCCAAACACACCGGACAGCTCCTTGATCTGTTCGGATGTCGGTCTGACTGTTCCACTCTCCCATTTGGACACAAGTGTTCTAGAGACATTAAGCCGGTCAGCTACCTCTTTCTGTGTTAAGCCGCTGTTAATCCGAATCAGCTTCAGATTGTTGACCATTGTAATAACCTCATTCCGGATGTTTATCTATGAGGATAACAATTAAGCCACCTAAGTCAATAGAAAAACACGGATGATTTGTATTATTCACAAACGTGATACCGGAAACCTGAATTTACAAGGCGTTCAAGAACGCTTGATAAACAAATCACAAATGTGAATTTGTTTCAAAAGATAATACTGCCCCCTGACCTGTTGTCGTTTATGATGAATCCCAAAGGACGGGCGAGCTTGACGGCAATCTCCGGGGCAAGAGATTTCATAATTGACTGGACATCTCCACAGGAAGAATATGTCATAACCGCATCCATCAGTTCGGGAAGCAGACAGATATCATCTATTCTGAGCTCGGTTACATGCGTTGGATGATCCTCTCTCCACTTGTTAAATACCTGCTTGCTCTTCGCGGAACCATCTGCCAGATGTATATGAAACACATTGAATTGCTGTTCAGCCATACTGAACAGATCATTATTGGTCAATGATTCAGATATGTCATCTCCACAGGTTCTGCCTATATCAACTACACTTAATCCCGAACGGCAAGCATTAGTCCCTATGGTAAAAAGGAATCCCTTCCTGCCCCTCTTCTCAAAATGATCAGAGCGGATATGCCTTGAAGCGTAATACCAAAGGAGATTGTAAGAGACTCCATCGCCGCTGCCGCCTTTCTCGAGATTAATCCTCATAAGATCATCATAAAGCCCTATATCCGAACGGAAATCAGTAACCTGAAGCGGTGTCATATCATTCGTTATGTCGCCAATGCCTGCGAACATGAAATGCATACATCCTCCCGAGATACATCCGCCGCGAAGAAAGATCAATTCATTAACAATATGTGTTACTAACTCTTTGGCGAAAAAATCATTGCCTCCCGTAACATCAAAACCAATGATTAAGGGAGTTGAACTGTGGTCATTATCTGCGTCCCTCGATTCCCTTATCCCGGCATATCTGCTGTCGAACACGGAAGACGCGCAGCTCGCCTTAAAGAGTTCAGACGCATCCTTCACCGCATCAAAGCGGCAACGGCTCCTGATACTTGCCCATTCGGTAGGTGTGTAAAGTTTGTTGTACATGATGTGATTATATCATTTATCAATAAGAACCGCCGGTCATATATGCCGGCGGTCATTTGCTGTCAACCTATGTGTTTATTGGTTATTTTACTATCGAAGATCCTTCCGGATTAATGCATTTGCCATCCTTATCGAACGAGTAAGACTTCCCCTTGTAAGTAATACTCGTATTAAAGGCCATCTGACCGGACTCATAGAAATAATACCATACCTTGCCTATCTGCTTCCATCCTGTTACGCCGGTTCCGTCCTTCGTAGCATAGAACCAGTAAGTATCTGAAGAATAAGGAAATTTGCACGATACCCAGCCGGGCGTTGTGATCATGGCACCGTCCTTGCCAAACAGATACATCTTGCCATCAATGTTAACAGGAGTGTTTTGTGCCATTACGCAAGACACTCCATAATAGAAAGTATACTCATCACAGGGGAAGAAATAATACCACTTGCCGCTTATCTTCTTCCATCCCTCAGCGCACTCGCCGCCCTTTTTGACATAGAACCAGGATATCTTATTGCCATAGTAATAGTAGATATAATTCTCTAACTCTGCCTTGAACCAGCCGGCTTTCGTTATCATTGCGCCGTCCTTGCCTACAGCATAGACCTTTTTGGCATCATTATCCATTACAACGGTATTAGTGTACATCTTGCCGTCGTAACCAAGGTAATACCACTTCTTGCCGTCTTTTACCCACTCGTTCGTAACAGTCTCGCTCTTCCTCTCGTAATACCAGTCATCGCCCTTCTTGATCCAACCTGTATATGAGGCTGCAAAAACAGTTGAAGGAATGATACTGACCAGCACTACCAGCGTCAGGATCAACGCTGACATTTTCTTTGTGATCATCATGATATCCCCCTAATTAGTATAGTGGTTACATTATAACAATTCCTATGCCGCAAAACAAACTATTCTATCGACCATTCCTCTCCATCATCAACTGAAGATCTTGACTCCAGTTCAAATGACTTACAAAGCAGATCAACATATATATCGATCATGTTCTGAAGGCTGCCGATTATCCTGTCAGCATCCTCCCCTCCCTTTTCTTCAGCATATTCAAGCTGCTCGAGCGAGACAAACAAAGCATTAACGAAGAAGCTGCTTACCGGATACTTCTCGGAATTATCACAGATCGTATCAATTGTCTTTGCACAGATTTTACTCATAATTAATTACCTCCATTTCCCGGTTCCTGTCTATAAGACACGGAACGGGAGGCAAAGGTTCATTATCCGGTGAAAAATCAGTTCCTTACGAGATAATCCTGTTCACGTAAAAAGACCGACAGTGTGTTTGCAGTGTTTGCACTCAGGTGGTCTTGCGTTTCCTATCCTTGGCTACCGGAGGAACAATGGATACATCATTGCGGATAATGTCGAATACAAATTCGCCGTCACGGTAGTCTATGCTGATCTTGGCAACCTTATCAAGACTTCCGTCAAGGAACATATCTGACAGTTTATCTTCAATGTTAGTTCTTATAGCTCTTCTCAATGGTCTTGCACCGAACTTCTTATCGTAACCGATCTCAGCAAGTCTGTCGCCGCAGGCGTCAGTCATTGACGCTTCGATTCCCTTATCTCTCAGAGAAGCATAAACTTCCTTCATCATGATATCGGCGATCTTACGTATCTCTGCAGTAGACAATTCGGTAAATATGATCGTATCATCGACCCTGTTAAGGAACTCAGGTCTGAATGTCTCTTTGAGAGCAGTATCAACATGCGCTTCAAGAGCTTCCTGGGATCCTGAGTTGAATCCTATGGTTGGAGCCTTGGATGTGCTTCCGGCATTTGAAGTCATTACAATGATGGTATTCTCAAAGTTAACATGGATACCGTGGCTGTCGGTAAGGCGGCCTTCGTCAAGAAGCTGCAGAAGCAGATTGAACACATCGTGATGTGCTTTCTCGATCTCATCGAAGAGAATTACGCAATAAGGCTTCCTTCTTACCTGCTCAGTAAGCTGTCCCGAATCCTCGTGACCGACATAACCCGGAGGAGAGCCGATGAGTTTGCTGATCGAATGAGGTTCCATATACTCGGACATATCTATCCTTATCAGAGCATCCTCAGTATCGAACAGGACTTCTGCCAATGCCTTAACAAGCTCTGTCTTACCTACGCCCGTAGGACCTACAAATA
>DFIB01000083.1 GCA_002371375.1 Mageeibacillus sp. UBA3708
AAGCTTTCCGTGAAGAACCAAAAAAATTACCGGAACAAAGTTACTGCGCACGCAGCAAACATGTGTCTGCACGGGGAACTTATCGGTGCAGAAAAACGGATACAGGTATCGGCAGCACGAGCGGATATGCAGACAAAGAGTACTGAACACGTTTATCCCCGCGAAGCGCGACTGAGTTCCGGACAGCGGCAATGAGCTTCTTTTATCCGACAAACTCATCCAGCGCAGGCATCAGCGTCTTATTACGGGTTGATGAGATGTTGTTGCAGAAGATAACATCTTGGATGTGATACTTGTCGACCACGCCGGTCAGCTTCAATGAAGAGATCTTCTTGTAGTATCTGTAATCCACCACATACACATACTGATAATCAGGGACGAGGAAAGGCGTGAAGGCATTTCCAAATGATTCCTTGATTATGAGGCATGCGGAACCGTCATTCTTTGCAGGATTTGTGATGACAGACCAGGGTTGGTCTCCTCCGATGAACGTATTATACTTGGAGCTTGATGCCCATGTGGACACATCGGTAACTATATGCCAGCCTTCGAGGGGTGTTCCGTCTTTTTGCATGATCTCGATCTTATTGGTGGCATTTGGTGTGTATGCCACAACAGTATCGGGATTGTTCAGGAGCTTGTTCTTATCCGAATCTCTGTAGAAAGAACCTTTGAAGTTGTCGAATTCTCTCTTTGTGAAATCATTCTTGAGCGATGCGTGACCTCTGCCGCGGAGCTTGGCGAATTCCAGATAAGCATACCACGCACCGTCAGCTGTCCAATGGTGATCGTTGCGGAAATAGATATACTCGTTGCGGTGGCTGCGCAGTACATCGAACAGTTCAACCTTGTTGACGCCATTGATGGAACCGTACATGTAGTCGATCGCTTTCTTCTGATCGGCAACATTTGTGATCGTCTCTCTTACTGAAGCGGGGAGGGTAATATCCATGCTCGTCGGGATGATCATGGTGTAGACATTTGCCTTGCCGTTCAGAAGCTGCCCTGCCCTGTTAATGGCACCCACATACGTATCTGCAAGGGACTGCACGAAATGATAATACTCATATCCGGTGTCGCCGACTATAAGCAGGGAACTGAGCTTCTTGACAGGGACTCCCGTCATATCAGGATCAGTAATCTCGGCTGTGGATTCCGTTGTCTCTTCCGTAGATTCAGACGTCTCTGACACCGATGTGTCAGCCGTTGCAGATGACCCTTCCGTAGCTGTTGTAATAACTGCAGTGGGGGCCTTTGTATCGCTCGGGGGAACTTCTGTACCGCCTCCGGTACTGCATGAGGT
Organism: Mageeibacillus sp. UBA3708; assembly: GCA_002371375.1. GTDB lineage: Bacteria > Bacillota > Clostridia > Saccharofermentanales > Saccharofermentanaceae > Saccharofermentans. The sequence continues at coordinate 1,304 of DFIB01000083.1, forward strand.
AATGAGTGATGCGGCAATAAGTGACGCCGCGATCACGGGCCTGATATTCTTAAATCTGTGCATGATCGTTCTCCTTTACTTTACAAACTCATCAAGAGCGGGAACAAGAGTCTTGTTACGGGTCGATGAGATGTTATTGCAGAAGATAACATCCTGGATTTTGTACTTGTCGACAACGCCGGTCAGCTTCAGCGATGAGATCTTCTTGTAGTATCTGTAGTCAACTATGTATACATACTGGTAATCAGGGACGAGGAACGGCGTGAATGCGTTGCCGAAAGAGTCCTTGATAATGAGACATGCGGATCCGTCAGTCTTTGTGGGATTCGTTATTACTGACCAGGGGTTGTCTCCGCCGATGAATGTATTGTACTTGGAGCTTGCTGCCCAGGTGGATACATCCGTTATGACATGCCAGTTCTCAAGAGGTGTGCCGTCCTTCTGCGTGATCTCGATCTTGTTGGTGGCAACAGGAGTGTAAGCCGTAACTGTATCGGGGTTGTTGAGTTTGGGATCCTTCTTGGAGTCATTGTAGAATGTTCCGAGGAATCCGGAGAACTCTCTCTTGGTAAAGTCTGTCTCGAGATTAGCGTGACCTCTTCCTCTGAGCTCGGCGAACTGCAGATAAGCATACCATGCACCGTCAGCTGTCCAGTGATGGTCGTTACGGTAGTAGATGTACTCGTTGCGGTGATTCTTCAGCACGTCAAAGAGCTCGACTTTCTGAACGCCCGTCATGGAGCCGTACATATAATTGATGGCCTTTTTCTGATCTGATACATTCGTTATCGTGTCTCTTACCGAGGCAGGGAGAGTGATGTCCATGCTCGTAGGTATGATCATGGAATACACCGTGGCCTTGCCCTGGAGAAGTTGTCCCGCCCTGTTTATCGTTGAGATGTACTTATCTGCAAGGGACTGCACGAAATTATAATACTCATATCCCGTATCGCCGACGATCAGCAAGGCACCAAGCTTCTCAACGGGAACGTCATCCATATTGGGGTCGGTTATGTCGGCAGATGTCTCCGTCGCACTGGTGTTGTCTGTACTGCCTGTATTATCGCTGCTTGAAGACGGCTCGGTATTATCCGTGCTGTCAGTGATCACGGAAGTATCCGATGACATGGGGACATCGGGGATGTCATCGCCCTGCTCGACGTCGCCGTGGATCTGGGTAGAAGCAGGCTTCAGGATCGAATTGATGCCGGAGTTAAGCGAGAAGTACATATCGCGAAGCGGATATGTATCCGCGAACCAGTCGCTGATGCCGGAGAAGTACTTGCCGCTGAAGAATGCTTCGGCGGTGAGTTCGGGAAACTTGGTCAGTTCTCTTTTCTCCGCTTCGGAAGTCTTCGGGTGGAATGCCGGTATCCACGATATTACCGCCATCAGAATAAATACGATGGAGAATACGTTGATGCCGATCAGCTTATAATCAAATTTGTCTTTGTTGAACATAATCTATACTCCTTAAGATCAGGTTGGGCGGATCAGAATTTCCAGTAGAGGAACGGGTTGTAGCTGTCGCCTACGAGGAAGATCGTAGCCAGCAGCAGACATACTACCGGGGTAGCTATGGTGCCGATGGCAAACACAGCCCTTGCTTTAGGTGATCTCTCATATTGTTTGTTGACATATTTGGATATTGCCGGAATAATCGGCGAGCAGGCGACAGCGCAGATGATCAGGAAAATGATATTTGCCTTGACTGACGTCGATGTCTCAAAGTTTGTGAAGCCTGCCGGCGTATTGCCGAATATGCCTTTAAATGCCGCACCAAGCACCTTGAAGTCCGTGAACTTGAACAGCACCCAGCCGAAATAGATAATGACCAGAGTGACGATATTCGAGATGAAAGGGATCTTCTCGAGTGCATTCTTGAGCACAAATTTCTCTATGACGAGGAATACGAAGAAGTAAACGCCCCAGAGCATATAGTTCCAGGATGCGCCGTGCCAGAATCCCGTCAGAGCCCACACGACGAGCAGGTTGAATATCTGCCTTCCGGTAGAGCACCTGTTGCCTCCGAGAGGGATGTATACATAATCACGGAAGAAGCTGGACAGTGACATGTGCCATCTCCTCCAGAAATCAGTTACTGATTTAGCCGTGTAAGGGTAGTTGAAGTTCTCAAGATAATGGAAACCGATCATTCTGCCCATGCCGATCGCCATGTCGGAATAAGCCGAGAAGTCGAGATATATCTGGAACATAAATGCCAGACATCCGACCCAGAGTGCAAGAGTGGGTCTTGTCATTATAAGCTTGAGTGCTTCATCCGGAGCGATCTTGTCGGCTACGAGCATCGAGTCGGCAATGGCGCCGCATGTATTGGCGAGAACAGCCTTCTTGGCAAGACCTACCGTGAATCTGGTGATGCCGTAGGACAGATCAGTGACCGTGACCTTACGTGATGTGAGTTCCTTGTTAACGTCACTGTACCTGACGATGGGACCCGCGATACACTGATGGAATAAACTGACGTACATGAGAAGAGTGGGGAAGCTCTTCTGTGCTTCCACCTCGCCCCTGTATACATCGACAACATATGACAGGAGCTGGAATGTATAGAACGAGATACCGATGGGGAGCACGATGTTCGCGATCGTGTCAGGCACCCCGAAAATATTCTTGAACTGTCCGACGAAGAATGTAGCATATTTGAACAGTCCCAAAAGTCCCAGGTCAATAAGGCAGGCAAGAATGAGACCTGTCTTGGCGATCTTCGTCCGGGCGCCGACAGCGTAGATACCCCGCGCTATCAGATAGTCTGCCAGAGCCATTCCTATCATGAGGAAGACTGCGACAGGTTCACCCCATGCGTAGAATATCAGCGAGAAAATAAGCATTATATAATTCTTGGCCTTCTGCGACTTGGTCACAAAATAAAGGATCAGGTTCAGCGGCAGAAAGACAAATACAAAGAAAAGGCTTGAGAAAACCATTGTATCCCCCATTCATTTTATTAATAAAAAATATTATAACACTGTTATATGCTACCGCCGTATTAATCTTACATGACAACTATATACCGGATTATCCGCTTCTTTCTGTATATTTGTTCAAAAATGGTCTGACATGTATCGGAAGAATTCTCGACATTTACAGATGCAACACCTCTTTGATTGAACTATAATCCTATAGTCCGGTGATACCGGACAAAACAAGAATTTGAGGAGAGTTTATTATGAAGAAGTTTATCATGAAGGCTGTCTCTCTTGCTCTTGTAGGTGCCATGGGCTTTGCTTTTGCCGGCTGCTCCGGTAAGAGCCAGAGTTCCGAGAGTTCAGATGCATCTGCAGCAGAGGAACAGTTCACTGTTGAGAAGGGCAAGCTTGTAATGGCTACAAACGCCGCTTTCCCTCCTTACGAGTTCTATGAAGGCGATAAGATCGTAGGAATCGACGCAGAGATCGCTGACGCAATCGCAAAGAAGCTTGGTCTTGAGCTTGAGATCCAGGACATCGAGTTCGACTCGATCGTTACGGGCGTTCAGGCTAAGAAGTACGACATCGGATGCGCAGGCATGACAGTCACTGAGGACAGGAAGCAGTCAGTTAACTTCACATCCACATATGCTACGGGTATCCAGGCTATTATCGTCAAGGACGGTTCCGCTATCACTGATTTCGAAGGGCTGAAAGCAGGAACATATCACGTAGGCGTTCAGCAGGGAACAACAGGTGATATCTACATCTCAGACGAGCTTGGTGATGACAGGGTCGAGAGATTCAACAAGGGTGCTGACGCAGTACTTGCTCTGTCCAACGGACAGGTTGACGCAGTTATCATCGACAACGAGCCTGCTAAGTCTTTCGTAGCTGCAAATACAGGCCTTAAGATCCTGGAGACACCTTATGCGGTAGAGGATTACGCAATGTGCGTTAACAAGGACAACGAAGTTCTTCTGAACAAGATCAACGGCGCTCTTGACGAGCTCAAGAAGGATGGCACTCTTGACGCTATAGTAGCTAAGTACATCCCTGCAAACTGATCTGTTTTCATAAAAATCTCATAAAAAGCGGAAATAACTCTTTATTTCCGCTTTTTATTTTTTTACAATAGATATCTACGCACAATTATCGGATACTCGGAGGAATTTGTTTTGACCCTTGGTTTTATGGCGGCTTTGCCCGATTGGCTTGTCAACTGGTGGACTGATCTGAAGGACAAGTTTATCCTCAACTTTATTAACGACGACAGGTACAGATATATTCTCAAAGGCCTCGGCGTGACGCTTGAAGTTACCTTTTTTGCCGTCCTTCTCGGAATCGCGATCGGTATTATCGTCGCAATAATCAGGTCGACACACGATAAGCTCGTCACTGACATGAGAGCCGGCATCGCCAGGTTCATACTGAATATATTAAATGCCATAGTCAAGCTGTATCTTACGGTCATCCGCGGAACCCCTGTGGTCGTACAGCTCATGATCGCGTATTTTGTAATATTCTCGTCGTCCAAAAACAAGGTGCTCGTTGCGATCCTGGCGTTCGGCATCAACTCCGGTGCGTATGTTGCCGAGATCGTCAGGTCCGGCATAATGAGTATCGACAACGGACAGTTCGAGGCAGGAAGATCCCTCGGATTCAATTATGTTCAGACGATGATCTATATAATCATACCGCAGGCCTTTAAGAACGTTCTGCCTGCACTTGCCAACGAGTTCATCGTGCTGCTTAAGGAGACATCTGTATCAGGTTATATCGGACTTGAGGATATGACAAAGGGCGGCGACATAATACGAAGCCGCACGTATTCGGCGTTTATGCCGCTGCTGGCGGTGGCGCTGATATATCTGATAATAGTGGTCTTTTTCTCAAAACTTGTTTCCATACTGGAGAGGAGGCTGAGGAACAGTGAACGATAAGCCGGTTAATTACAGTCATCTCATACAGGTTACTGATCTTAAGAAGCATTATAACGGCGGTGATATCAGGGCGCTTGACGGAGTCAGTGTCAATATCGACAAGGGTGAGGTGGTAGTCGTCATCGGGCCGTCAGGTTCGGGCAAATCCACTTTCCTGCGTTCCCTCAATCTTCTTGAGGTTCCCACTTCCGGTTCGATCCTTTTTGAAGGTGTGGATATTACTTCTCCGGATGTCAATATCAACCGTCTGAGGATGAAGATGGGAATGGTATTCCAGCATTTTAATCTCTTTCCGCATCTGACGATACTGCAGAATATGACACTTGCGCCACGTAAGCTCCTGGGACTGAAGAAGGAGGAGGCGGAAGCAAAAGCCATGGATCTTCTCGCCAAAGTCGCACTGTCTGACCGCGCGGGTGCTTATCCCAGCCAGTTGTCAGGCGGCCAGAAGCAGCGTATAGCGATCGTAAGAGCGCTCTGTATGTCTCCTGATGTATTGCTTTTCGATGAGCCCACATCAGCGCTCGATCCCGAGATGGTAGGCGAGGTTCTTGATGTAATGAAGACTCTTGCAAAAGAAGGAATGACCATGGTCGTTGTTACTCACGAGATGGGTTTTGCTAAGGAAGTGGGCAACAGGGTCATCTTCATGGATCAGGGAAGAGTCGTAATGGACGACACTCCTTCGGCCGTATTTGAAAATCCGGACAACGAGAGACTCAGGACATTCCTCGCCAAAGTGCTGTAACGCCGGATTTTTGTTTTTCGTAACAAAAAGAGACTTTTTTAATGCGTTATCTGTGCTAAAATAGAATGTAGTTTTTGTCGAGTGGAGGATCTTAAGTGGATACTAATACCACAAAGTTCAATTTTTCCGGTGACAGGTCAGCGAACGTCAGAGTCCTGATGACCTATGTTTACGGCGCTCTTAAGGAGAAGGGATACAATCCCATCAATCAGCTTGTAGGTTATTTTATATCCGGAGACCCCACTTATATTACAAGTTACAAGGGAGCCAGAGGTTACATCAAGAGAATCGACCGCGACGAGCTCCTGGAAGTCATTATCTCCGAGTATTGTTCCAAGCTCTGACGGTGTATTTATGCCTGGTCAGGGGAGAGTAATGGGTATTGATTTCGGGATGAGGCATATCGGCATTGCCTTGTCCGATGAACTCCGTATAATCGCCAAGGGATTTGAGACAGTCAACTGGAACGGCGTCGATGATGAATGGGCGCTGAACAGGATCTGTGAGATAATCAGCGAGAAGAAGGTGTGCGAGATCGTTCTCGGCCAGCCCAGGAGGACCGACGGGACAGAATCCGAATCAGAACGCAAGGCTCTCGCTTTTGCAGGTAAGCTCAAGGAGATGTGCGGTCTTAACATACATCTTAGGGACGAGAGGTTCACGACTGTCATCGCGTCCAGATACCTCCATGATACGAATATGAAGGCGAAGAAGCAGAAGAAGGTTATCGATCAGGTCGCTGCCGAGATAATACTGCAGGAATTCCTGGATGCCAATTGACATTTATCAGTTCAGGTTCATACCAATCCGGAAAACCTTCTTTTAGTCCCTATAATATGCTAAAATATATTGTCGCACCATTATCAGCGACAATAATAGCTTTGCCGGGAGGTTTACTATGGATAATGAAGAACGCGATTCTTTGATAGAGCTGGAAGACAGTGAGACCGGTGAGATCACGGAGTTTATTTACGCAGATACTTTTGATTTTAACGGCAAGACCTATGCTGTGCTCCTGACAAATGAGGAGAAGGAAGAAGATATCGAGATGGTCATCATGGAAGAGACGACCGGTGATGACGATGAGATAATGCTCAAGACGATCGACGAGGATCAGGAGGACGTTATCTACGATTATTATGACGAGCTTTGTGACGAACTCTTTGAAGATGAGGACGGCGAAGACGACGGCAAGTAATGAAGAGTAATAAGCGCAGGCCCCAGGGCAAAGGTGTCAAGAAGCCGGAGAGGATTCGGGACAGGAATGATAACGAACTGATCGTTATCAGGGATCCCTATAGCCGCAAAGACTATTTTCTGTCGGTGATCGATACTTTCGTCATGGCGAAGAAGGAATACATCGTGATGTACAACTACGTGCCGGATGACGGATCTCATAATGATCCGGAGCTGGTGATCATGCAGACCGAGTTCTCCCAGACGGGTGACCAGTATTTCTATTCGATCAAGGATTCGATAGAGCTCGAATCGGCTTTCGTGTGTTTTATGAGACGGTATTACGGGTCTGTTAAGCAGGGTATGAGATATAAGGGCACGATTCCCGGAATGGCATAAGGTACAGATACGTGAGCGAACCGGATAAGTTAGACAGCTATATCGATATTGATAAATACGAGCCGTTGTGGAATAAGATAGGCGGGATCATCTCCGCCCTCGTTAAGGCAGCGGCAGGTGTCGGGATCCTGATCGGGTCTGATTATCTGGTTGCTTATATCATGTTCCGCTTCAGAATCAATCCCGGATTTTACAGCGGTGTTTATTCGACGGCATCTTCGGCAGTTGCCATAATAGCTCTCCTGATATTCTCAAGGGCTGAGGGCTTTGTCTTCAACAGGAAGAAGTCGGATCTCATCAGATTCAGGAAGATAAATATTGCTGAGGGCTGGACAGCTGTCCTTATAGCCCTGTCTCTTTTGATGATAGTGTCGGTCTATATGCTGGTCGCCAGATGGATAAGTTCATTCCAGCAGGTGGTCGAGCAGGCGGTTAACCGCTACGATCAGAGTATGGAAGTCTATGTTCCGGAAGTTGTTTACCCCAAATGGGATCAGGTGCTATATGCCGTCTCCATGTTCCTGCTGGTGCCTATAGCCGAGGAATTCACGTTCAGAGGCATAATCTACGGGGCGATCAACAGGAGACTTAACGGAGCATGGGCGATCATTCTGTCTGCATCCGTCTTCGGAATAATGCACGGAATATCGATACATATCGGTTATGCACTGATCTCGGGAATTATGATAGGTCTGGCATATTATGCGTTTGACAGTATATTTGTGACGATCATCATACACGCTATATTCAATTTCTTCGGTTCTGCTATCTATTATTTTGCAGATATCCTCGGGATCAGTCACAACAATCTGCCAAGCATGTTCACGATCGAGTTGATCGCGACTGTCCCGGCGATGGCCTTGCTCTTTACCGCGGTAGGTAAGAGGATGAATCAGAACAGGGAGAGTCTAAAGGCGGAATAAATGAACAGGCTTGAGAGTTTCAGGTTCGGTAACAGGAGGAGAAGGAAGCTGTTTGTCGTGCTCCTGACTCTGCTTTTTGTCGTTACGCTGTCATTTATCATACTGATCCTTCTGGGTCTGTTCGGATTCAGGGCGGAACTTGTGTCGGTATCGCTCACTGACCAGAGACAGAACGCTACCTATAACGGGGTCGGGATCAATCTGGATCACATACCTAATGTTAATCTTATCAGCAATCCTTCTTTCGAGAAGGAGTCGCAGTATTATTCACTGACAGTACTCGATTGTGACGGTCATTCCCTGTTCTTTGCCCCTGAAGACGTCATAGCCAGCGGGATCAATACCTCAAGGTCGGTGGGCGCTCATATCAGAGTCGTCTCCATCGATGCGGAAGGCAATATGCAGCTTCGCTATGAGGGACACATAGACGGGTATGAATCAGCCAGTCTCGGGCAGAAGTCGGAGATTATTCTTCCGGAGTCGCTCAAGGGCAATTCACATATCACCAAGACATGTACGCTTCAGAACACCGTAACGGCACTTACGGATTCGGGCGTAGTTCTGACCGATATTACTTCGGAACAGCTTATCAAGCTTTATGACGGCGGCAATTTGAGCTTTGTCGATATATGCGGCAACGGCAACAGTATATTTGCTGTTACGGCTGACGGCGTGATCTATAATTCGGCTGACGGCAAGACATTCCTTGAGATGGCCGTAAGCGAAGAAAATGAGGAGATTACGGTGCGGTCCTGTGCCGTAACCTCTGATGTTCTGACTCTGCTGTCATCATCAGGTGACATCTACGTTTATGAGTCGGGTCATTACAGTAAGATCGGCATTCCTTCATATCAGGGAGTCGAGATGATCGGTGCCACGGACGATACGACGGTAATAGTATTGAACGACGGAAGCGTGATGAGATCCGGCAACGGACTTGTCTACTCCAATGTGGATACCGGGGATATCTATACAGGCAGGAAAGCCGTGTCTCTCACATGCAGCAAAAAAACGGCGTATCTGCTTAATGATGACGGTACGATAACAGTTATCGATGTTGCCGGAAATGGCGGCGCAGTTCTCCTTGATGCGGCATCAGGTGCTGACATTAAGGTCAGTTCCTTTGTCGTTACCGATAAAGATCAGATAATCGTTGCAACGGAAGACAAGACGGCTGTCATGATCTCCCAGACGACCGGGGATATTCATAAGATATCTTCTGAGAACATAGCTGTTGACGGCATATTCGCGGCTTCCAACGGAAAGCTTATGATCGCATCGGGCGATAAACTGTATTCCGCGTCTGTGCTGTCTGATTTCTCTCTTATGAATACCGCACCTGATGATGCGATATCGCTGGGAGATATCTGTTTTGTAGACATGTCAAATTCTTATATCTCTTTGTCCGCCGATGACGGAAACAAATGGTATCAGTCACCTGAGGACGGCCTCTGGGACATATACGGGAATGGGACGGGCATCGAATTGTCATCCCAGCATTACGATGGTAATAATTCACTCAGAATGACGGGGATAACGGACAATGCTCACATTGCTTCGCAGAAGCTCTGCGGAAGCGTACGCGATAATTTCGCGCCGGATACATTCTATAAGATAAGTCTCTACATCAAGGCGGATGCAAGCAATATGACTCCAGGGCAGGTGGAGATATGGCTGTCGGGCAAGAGCTTTGGTAATCAGGGAATGACGGTAACAAATATCCGCAGTGATTTTACGGAATACTCAACTGTATTTGTCGTCAACGACAAGATGATGTCTGATGATCCGGTAAGGCTGAATATATCATTCACCGGTGCAGGCACGATCCTCGTTGATCAGATATATGTGGGGCCTGATTCACTCGGCAAGGCGGATATTCCGGTCAGCTTCTTCGACGGAATAGAAGAGGGAAGACCGTCTGCCGTAAGGCTCAACAATCTGGGCATAGGAAGCAACGGTTATTCCGACAGCGTTTTCTGGGGAATCAACGAATTGTCGACCGGTTCAAGATATAAGGATGACAACGGCGAATCCCACAGGCTGTCAGATGTAAGGTCATTTGAGAAGAGCCTCAAGCTCGTCAGGAATGCCGATGCAGATCCGTGGCTTGTCCTCGGGTCATATACCACTCCGGATCAGGTGAACAATATCGTGTCATATCTGTGCGGATCAGTGTCTTCAGAATACGGTTCGCTCAGGATAAACAACGGCACGGCACTTCCGTGGAGCAGGCAGTTCGACAAGGTTTATTTCGAGATCTCCGATACGGAAGAGATATTCACGAGCGATGTCCAGAGGGGCAGCTTTGTCGATTATGTTATAGGCATGATCACGCAGTCTGAATACTATACTGATATTAAAGATAAGATAGTCTTCCTGGACGGAATGAGTTATGACGGCGGAGTTATGATGTCGTCGGCTGATGCCCACACGTCACGTATGCGCATTTCTTCCGTGCCCGAGACAGATGAAGAGATGAGAATGACATATCTGGAACGCGTTACCGAAGCCTTTGAGAAGACACGTAATGCCGCTCCGAGAGTTGCCGCGGGACGTGATCTCGGGGAGTTTATCGGCTCCGTCGATTTTGCGGGAGAGTTTAATTTCGCGCAGTATATGGCGGCATTGATGGGAGACAGCTCTTATTTTGCCGAGCTTACGCTGATAGACTGCGATATCTCGTTCAGGCATTCACTGTACAACGGTGATGATGTCTTTGCCAAGGGCGGTGAGATGCGCAGAGCGCTTACGATGATGTCCCTGGTAAGCGACATTGCCGATACGAGGAGGATGTATGCCAATGTTGCCGATCCTATGAGCAACAAGAGCGGTCAGTCCGCCGAAGGATTTCTGAGGCAGTGTTCGGTATCGCAGTTCGATTCCGACACGGATTCTTATCTTGTGATAACGAACACATCTGACAGCCTCTGTCAGTTTGTGATGTATAATGCATCGAGGGACTTCAACAGATCGGAGATATGCAGGTATTCTTCAGAGGGAGACAAGCTCAGCACCAAATCGCTGACGAATTCATACAGACGTTATAATCTCCAGCCCGGAGAGACGATAATAGTTACTCTATACAGATAAGGAAAGCAGGTGTAGCAATGAAAAGAATCGATTTCTATCAATTAATGGACGAAGCTTCAAAAGCAAGGGAGATGTCGTATGCCCCATATTCCGGTTTTGCTGTGGGAGCCGCACTTCTCACATCCGACGAGAAAGTATATCTCGGCGGAAATATAGAGAATGCTGCATATTCTCCCACGTGCTGTGCCGAGCGTGTCGCCTTCTACAAGGCCGTGAGCGACGGATACACAAAGCCTTCCGACTTTAAGGCGATCGCCGTATCGGGCGGCCCGAAAGGCGAAGAGGCTTCGGAAAGGTGCGCTCCATGCGGGGTTTGCAGGCAGGTCATGAATGAATTCTGTGATTCGGAGTCATTTCTTGTTATAATGTCTGACGGCAAAGGCGGGCTTGATGTCCATACACTGTCGGAACTCCTGCCTTTGGGATTCAAACTGTAACTGAAAGGAATACTTATCAGATGGGTTGGACAATACTCTGGATACTTCTTATTGCCGTAGGTGCCGTGGTCGTCATATATCTGGCAATCTGGCTTATTACGCCGATGTTTATCAGCAAGAAGGTGATGACATATGACCATAACAGCAAGTTCTACAGGTGGCTTCTCAACAGTTCCACCGGTATTGCCATGAAGATACTGAGGGTTAAGATCCATACAACGGGATTTGAGAAGATACCTGACGGCAGGTTCCTGCTCGTTTGCAACCACAGAAGTAATTTCGATCCGATCATATCGTGGTATGCGCTGAGGAAGTATGAACCGGCATTCATATCCAAACCGGAGAATTTCAATGTATTTCTGTACGGAAGGATAATCCGCAAGTGCTGCTTCCTTCCCATAGACAGAACAAACCCCAGGAACTCGATGAAAACGATACTCGATGCCGTTGATCTCATCAAGCGTGATGAGGTATCGATAGTCGTCTATCCTGAGGGAACAAGAAGCAAACGATTAAAACTCTTGAAATTTCACGCAGGAGTCTTTAAAATTGCACAGAAAGCAAATGTACCGGTCGTAGTAGCCACGATCAAGGGTGGCGAGACGATCAAAGACAGATATCCCTGGAGAAGATCACATATAGATATCGATATATTGGATGTCTTTGACTGTGATCAGGTAAAGAGCAATACGAGTGAGCAGCTCAGTGAGAATGCAAGGAATCTGATGCTTGCCAGGCTTGAGCCCGATGGAGAAGAGGATAGTGGTCAGTTAGGATAAAGTATAGTTAATGGAGAGATTAAGCGTTAAGAAGCCTTTTACCATTCTCGTTGCCGCGTTGATCATCATCGCGCTCGGAGGGGTATCTTTGTCAAAGCTTCAAATGGATCTTCTGCCGGAGATCAGCCTGCCTTATGTAATCGTTGTAACAGCATATCCGGGTGCAAGCCCCGAGAAGGTTGAGGAACAGCTGACCGGCCCGCTGGAGAATGCACTCGGAACGATATCCGGTGTCGAGAATGTCATGTCAACAAGTGCAGAGAACTACTCGATGGTTCAGCTGGAATTCGCAGACGGTACTGACATGAATACTGCAATGGTCCGCGTGTCGTCGGCGTTGAATCAGATCGAGAGCAGTCTGCCGGAAGGCTCTACCACTCCGAACATCATTGAGATAAGCATGGACATGCTGGCAACCATGTATGTTGCGGTGGAGAGGGAAGGCTACGATATTTATCAGTTATCCGACTTCGTCAATTACGATGTCATTCCCGAGATATCCCGGGAAGAAGGTGTCGCAAGCATCAATACGATCGGACTTGTCGAGAAGAGTATTCTCGTAGAACTTAATAAGGATAAGATAGATGCATTAAATGACCGGATCTTAACAAAGACTAACGATAAGCTGGCCGAGGCTCAGGAGAAGCTGGACGAAGCCAAGGAGAAGCTTGATGATGCACAGAAGAAGCTTGAAGAAGCTCAGGCCGGGTTCGGATCAACAATGTCCGGCGCCATCTTCGACAACCTTGATAAGCAGGCTCCGGGAATAGCAAAGAACCTCAAAAAGATGATATCTGACCTTAAGAAGCAGCTGGAAGGCGTTGCTGAAGGTATCGAAGGCCTTCAGAACGAGGCAGAGAGGAGAGTTGCGGAATCCGAGAAGGCTGTTGCGGCAGCGAAGAAGACTCTTGATGATGCAAATGCCGATCTGACTGAAGCTCAGCAGGAACTTGATTCTGCAAATGCGGCTCTTGCGCAGGCACAGCAGGCTCTCGACGATTATATGTCAAGACCTGATGCCGATCCTTCCTCCGATGAGTATAAGGAGCTTGAGGCCGCTGTTAATACTGCAACTGAGAACGCTGCCAAAGCTAAGCAGAATGTATCTGACAAGACCGGCAAGGTAACGTCGGCAACCGAAGTGTATAAGACGGCAATGGATGAACTGACGGCAGCCAATCTTGCCGCTTCAGGGCTAAGTGATGAGCAGATCGCGCAGACAGTTGCCTCCATCGATCAGATAATAGATATGCTCGATCAGATGGGTGCAGAGATCGACGGTTCTTCCTTCAACAGGCTCCTTGCGACTACCAGAAGAATGGTATCCGCAATAACGCAGATAACTCAATTGCTTCAGGCGGTCCAAACGATGGATGTGTCCGGAATAATGCAGGATTCTCTTAAGAGAGTCAATACTACGCTTGACAGTCTGACAAACACGGTTAATTCCATACCGCAGATGCTCAAGGGTCTTGAGAAGATGTTTGCAGGTCTTACTCAGGGTCAGCTCGATGCTGCGGTCGGATTTGCAACTGCTGCAAACCAGTTGTCAGACGCCCAGGCACAGCTTGATATGGCTCAGGCTCAGTACGATAAGGCAAAGGAAGCCGCACTCAAGAATGCGAATGCCGATGCGCTTATATCACCCCAGACATTGTCACAGCTTATCTATGCCCAGAATTTCTCGATGCCTGTCGGCTATATAGATGACAAAGACGATAATTCGTGGCTCCTCAGGGTAGGTGAGGAATTCGGTTCAAGCGAAGAAATCAGCACGGCACTTCTCATAGACAACGAGATAATCGGCTCAGTAAAGCTTGAAGATATCGCAGATGTTACAGTCATTGATAATTCGGGTGATTCTTTAAGCCGGCTGAACGGTAATGACACGATCGTGCTTTGCGTCTACAAATCATCAAGTGTCGGAACAAATGATGTTTCCAGGAACTGCAACCGTGCGCTAAAAGAACTGGAGAAGAAATACCCCGGGACACATACCGTAAATCTTGTTGACCAGGGCGACTACATCTCAATGATCGTTGAGTCGGTTTTGCAGAGCATGATAATAGGCGCGATCCTCGCCATCATCATTCTGGCTATATTCCTTAAGGACTTTAAGCCGACGCTTGTTGTAGCCATTAGTATCCCGATGTCTGTATTACTTGCCATCGTACTTATGTATTTCACCGGGCTTGAGCTCAATGTTATGACGCTGTCGGGATTGTCGCTGGGCATAGGAATGCTCGTGGATAACTCTGTCGTTGTAATGGAGAACATATTCAGATTAAGAGGCACGGGAATGTCTGCACCCCGTGCGGCGGTTCAGGGAGCAAAGCAGGTTAGAGGTGCTATCATTGCGTCAACCCTGACGACTGTGTGCGTATTCCTTCCGGCTGTCTTCGCGAGCGGTACGGTAAGGACGCTTCTTTATCCGATGGCCATGTCCATTGGCTTCTGTCTTGTCGGATCTCTTGTCATTGCTCTTACTGTAGTGCCTGCATCCTCAAGTACTCTGATGAAGAACACAAAACCCAAGGAGCATAAGCTGTTTGAGAAGGTCGTTAATGGTTACGGCAAGTCACTGGCATGGTGTCTCAAGCATAAGTTCATACCGCTCCTTATTGCCGTGGTACTCCTGGCTTTCTCTGTCTGGGAAGTATTCAGGATGGGTATCGTATACATTCCCGAGATCGTAACAAATGAGATAAATATCTCCATCGAGACTCCCGAAGAGATGACACGCGAGGAGTCTTATGCCGAAGCAGAAGCGATCATGAACAAGATCCTGACTGTTGAAGGTGTTGAGAACGTCGGACTTATGGACAGCGGAAGCACGCTGGGATTCTTCGGCGGCGGACTCGGAGGCAATAGCCAGTCATATGGAAGATACACGTGTAATGCTCTCATGCCGGAAGGCACTTCAGCAGAGAAGATGAAGGCTGTATCAACGGTCATCGAGGAACAGCTTAAGGACTTCCCCGGAGAGATCAAAGTCTCTGCCGCACAGATGATGGATGCTTCTGCTTTGTCAGGCAGTTCTGGGTATGCGGTAAATATCTACGGCGATGATTATAAGGAACTGGAACGCATCAGCGGCGATGTGCGCAAGATTTTCGAGGCGCAGCAGGGAATTGAAGAAATAACTGACAACTTTACCGACGGCGCTGACACTCTGCAGGTGGTCATAGACCGCGACAAGGCAATGGGTTACGGTCTTACTGTCGCTCAGATCTACGCGGAGATCATGTCCCATACCACAGAGAAAGTCAAGGCTACTACGATTACCGTAAACGGCACTCAGATGAATGTCGAGATAGTCGACGATACCGATACTCTTACCAAAGAGACGCTCATGGACATTGAATTTGAAGAAGTTGACATGACACAAATGGCAGGTGCCTCAGGGTCAGGCGATATGTCTTCATTTGACTCGATGGGTGACATGAGCTCAATGATGAATGGGGATAAGGATGAGGAGGATTCCGATAAGGAGTCTGATGATAAGCCCAAGACGCACAAGCTCTCTGAGTTTGCCACGGTGATCGAGACAAAGACGTCCAATTCAAGAAGTCGTAAGAACCTCGCTCATTACGTGACTGTGTCCTCATCTACTGTGGATGGATATAATACGACGCTTATATCCCGTGAGATACAGCCTAAGATCGATCAGTATGCGGAGTCGCTGCCTGACGGTTATTCGATAGAAGTTGCCGGTGAATCCACACAGGTCATGGAGATGGTCGTTCAGATGTTGGAGATGGCAGCGCTTGCACTTCTGTTCGTATATCTGATAATGGTTGCGCAGTTCCAGAGCCTGTTGTCGCCGTTCATCATCATGTTTACAATCCCTCTTGCGTTTACTGGCGGTATGCTCGGACTCCTCATCGGACAGATACAGTTATCAATGCTGTCAATGCTCGGATTTGTAATCCTTATGGGTACGGTCGTTAATAACGGTATCGTATTCGTCGACTACGCGAATCAGTTGAGGATCGGCGGTCTGGAACGCCATGACGCCCTTATAGCTACAGGTAAGACGAGAATGAGACCTATCCTCATGACTGCACTTACGACTATCCTGGCCATGTCAATGATGATCTTCGGTACGGGTATGTCGACTCAGCTCGGAAGAGGTATGGCTGTTGTTATCGCAGGCGGTCTGATATATGCCACATTGATGACACTTTATATCGTTCCGATCGTGTACGACATACTGTTTAAGCGTAAGCCTCTCAACGTGGATGTAGGTGACGATATCGAGGAAGTTGTTGACGATGCTGCACAGTACATTGCAGAGATGGAAGCAGCCAGGAAGGCCGAGGAAGGAAATGCATCTGAAAATATTAAGGTGCAGCATCAGAAAGGAGTTGCCGCAGATGGCTCAGATGATAATGCAGATCAGACGGGCAGAAGCGAAGGACCTGAACCGGTTGAAGGACCTACTAGACCAGGTGGATCTGGTCCATCATAACGGCAGACCTGACCTTTTTAAGATCGGACGCAAATATAACGATGATCAGCTTCTTGAGATCATCGGTGATGACTCGAGACCGGTATTTGTCGCGGTGTCTTCAGACGGTGTGGTGCTCGGATATTGTTTCTGCATTATTCAGCAGACGTTGTATGATAATGTCCTGACAGATATCAAGACTCTGTACATTGATGATCTGTGTGTGGACGGGTCCTGCCGCAGGAACGGCGTGGGTAGGATGCTGTATGAAAGCGCCGTGTCACATGCTCGTGATCTGGGATGTCATAATGTAACGCTCAATGTTTGGGAGATGAATCCGGGTGCGCGTGCATTCTACGAGTCACTGGGGATGAAGCCGCTTAAGACTTATATGGAAGAGCTGCTGTAGAGAAGCCTGCAGGTTACTTGCTCGCTATAGTCCTCGGTTTTGACGCTCGCTGCAAGCATGTAAGTGAATAGAGATGCCATCACGGCGCCAAAACCTGCGAAAGTCCGCTCGCAAGCAACTGCAGGCTTCACAGGTGGTGACCGGTTTGCATGCCCGCTTGTGCTCAAAGCAGTTCCGGGACAGGGCATTGAGCTTGACGGGTGGTAGCCGGATCGACAGACACTGAAATTGAAAATTCGAACCCTTCTAATGTTACAAACAGATTACAGTCCGCAAAAAATGCGGAAAACTATGGTATTTTTCGCGGATTCGCAGATATATAGAATTCTTTCCGCGAAAACTGCGGAAGGAATGCCGTTTTTCCGCGGAAACGTTGTCGGTGAAAAGAATGAATGCAGCTCACAAGCAGTTGCATTTGTATCAATACGTGCCATCATTCCGGTGCTGAGAACATCAGCCTGATGACTGACCGGTTACCTGCAGGCTGCGGGCGCAGTTTACGTCTGCGGCTTGACCCATGGAACGAGCGGATTGTCATAATCCTCACTGTCTTTTGTGCAGACATAGGCGTCGAGTATCTTACCCATCGGCCAATCGGCAGTTATGTGGGCATACAGAGGCTCGCCGTTCTCTGAACGAAGCTCGTAGAAATAATCATATCCGGTGCTGTTGGACTGCTTGAACTCAACGTTAGGATCACCTATCCTGTCCTGCACTTCACGATTGCCGAGGTCATCACGGTGAGCCATGAGAAGATCTCTCATCTCGTCAGCCGTGAGCTTTGGAGTATCCGTGTCAGTCCACAGGTAAGGACAGCCGTTGATCAATTTGGCGGAGACTTCCTCGCTGCTGCGGATCGCACAGATTACGCAGTCTTCGGTATCTGCATCGTATTCGGGGATCTTCTGGATCCGGTCTATGTATTCTGCATCCGCTTCCAGATTGCGTATTGCAAATTGTCTGACACCGATCTTCTCGGGACTGCCGGTATACTCATAGCAGACCCTGAGGGTTATGTCGTAGTATTCTCCGTTAAGCCGTACATTGGCGCGGCTGGATGCATTGCTGATGACTGTATTTCCTCTGATCGAACCGCCTGCGCCGGACGGCATTCTCTTGATCTCAGCTTTGCCGAGTCCTTCGGGGTAATTGGCGAAGAAGTCGTCAACCATCCTGTCGAATCCGGAAGAATCACGTAGTTCTTTTGTAAAACAGTCGGCGAACGCTTTTTTATCACCATCCTCGGCCGCCTTGAGGAGCCTGTCATATGCATCATTTATCGCGGTCTTCTCGGAAACATACTCATTTGTCCATTTATCTGCCAGACAATCATATTCCACGGCATCTTTGTTACCTCCGAACAGACTCCCGAACTTGCCGAGAACATTACTGCACCCTGTAGTCAACACAAGGAGAACCGCTGCCGTTACAAGGATGATTCCAAAAGACATAGGTCTTTTTGCTCTCATGTTTACCTCCTTCTGTCACAGATCATCTGTCTTCGGGCTTTATATAGGGAGCCAGCGGCTCATCGAAATACTGTTTGTCCTCATCGCATACGTATGCATCGATAATGTAACCGTCGTCCGATAATGAAACGATATGTGCATAAAGCGGTTTGCCGTCATCTGACTTAAGCTCATAGTAGAAATCGTAACCGTTCGCGCTGTGCATCTTGAAAACTGAATTCGGCTCGCCTATCGTCTTCCTGGCGATGCCCAGATCGCGGCTTTCCATCAGCAAGTTGCGCATCTCATCCTCTGTCAGCTTCGGAGTCGGAGTATCGCTCCACAGACGCGGGATGCCGTTTATCCTCCTGGCCGATACTTCGCTGCTGCTCCTGATATCGCATAACAGACAGATATCGTCCTTGTTGTCAGGGTCTTTATTATATTCATCCAGAAAAACAGCACGCGCTTCGGTGTTCATCACGGTAAAATACGTCACGCCAACCTTATCGGGTTCGTCGGTATTCTCGTAGCAGAATCCCAGGTCGATGCGGTACCATTCTCCGTCGAAGGTCACTTCGGTATATGTGCTTGCATCCAGGACATTGTGCCCGTAATTATACGATCCGCTGCCGGAACACCCGTGTGACTCGCGTTCAACACTGCCTAATCCCTTGGGGTATGCTTCAAGGAACTTATCGAGCGTGTCATCAAATCCGGGGCTTGTCCTCAGCTCCTTCGTGAAGTTCGCGGCGAAAGCATCTCTGTCACCTTTGTCGGCTGATTCAAGGAGAGCCTCCATGACTTCTTTGGCAGCAGCGGAATCCATTACATGTTCGTTCTGCCACTTCTCGGGGAGGGAATCATAATTCTTATCATCGAAAGGATTGAGCCCCTTAAAGACTCTGCCGAGGTTCTCGCCCAGGCGGTCATTCCTGCAGCCGGCGAGCGCAACGCAGCACATGATAAGCGAAATACTGATTATTATATATAAATATCTCTTCATATAACCAACCTGATCCCATTAACCTTACACCGGCAAGGTGATTATAGCATGTTTTCGATAAAAACCACAAAAAAACACTTGCGTTAATCTAATGTTACGAATAAAATACAAATGTGTGGTGATTTGGGGAAATTTTGGGAAATATTTGTCACTAACGACCAGATATTAACAGAATTTCGTCCTGAAGACAACAAAACATGCATGGAGCAGGTGAATGGCACGGGACATTAAGAAGATTGATGCCAAGGGAAGGTTATTCGTTCCCACAAGGCAGAGAGACACCTTTGGAGACACTGTTGTGGTTACCAACAGTCTTGACAGAGGGTATTTGTGTGTCTACACCGAGGACAGGTTTGAGCGTATCAAGGAAGATACGAAGTCGTGGAACGCAGTTGATGTCAAGACGAGAGTCATCAAGCGTGCGATCCTCGGGGAAGCTCTTTATACTAAGATCGATTCACAGGGCAGGATAGCTGTATCCAACGAGCTGTGGGAGAAGATCGGAGCTAAGCCGGGTGACGAGATATGCATTTTCGATGAGGATGACAAACTCGAGATCTGCACGAAGGCATTCTATGATAATGAGAACCATGATTTAAGCGAGCTCGCCGGCATGGAGTCACAGTATTATGTCTCAAGTCTTTGAGCATATACCGGTACTTTTTGACGAGTGCATGGAAGGACTGTGCATTAAGCCTGACGGCTGTTACATCGATTGTACGGCCGGAGGAGGAGGGCACAGCAGCGGCATAGCTGCAAGGCTTGGCAAAGACGGAATGCTTATCTCGTTGGATAAGGATGACGAGGCTTTGGCGGCCTGCGGGGAGAAGATAAAGCTTTTCCCCGGGATCAACTGGCGGACAGTCAGATCGGATTTTGCGGACATCGGCGATGTGGCAGAATCATTGAACCTTGAAGGAGCAGACGGAATACTTGCCGATCTCGGAGTGTCATCGCATCAGATAGATACTCCGGAACGCGGATTCTCGTATGCGTCGGAGGGCCCGCTCGACATGAGGATGGACCGGACGAGGACGCTTACGGCCGAGAAGATAGTAAATACATACAGCGAAGACAGACTGGCAGATATCTTCCACCTGTATGGTGAGGAACGCTTCAGCAGGAGGATCGCGGCAGGTATCGTAAGAGACAGGAAAAATGAACCGTTCACAAGCACTCTGCAGCTTGCGGGCAGGATCGCCTCATACATGCCGGGACACGGCAGGGGAGAAGATCAGCATCCGGCGAGGAGATGCTTTCAGGCACTCCGCATAGAGGTGAACGGTGAACTTGACGGACTTAACAGCATGCTGGATTCCGGTATCAGGATCCTCAAGGACGGCGGAAGGATGTGCATCATTACTTTCCATTCGCTGGAGGACCGAATAGTTAAGGACAAGTTCAAGATGTGGGAGAATCCGTGTACCTGTCCCAAGGATTTTCCGGTCTGTGTGTGCGGCAGGAAGCCGCTGGGTAAAGTAATAACAAGAAAGCCGGTGACAGCATCGGCTGAAGAGATAAAAAGCAACAGAAGAGCACACAGCTGCAAGCTGCGCATCTTCGAGAAGAGAGCTTAAGAAAGGGGGAGCCTGAGGCAAGTGGCAGTTAAGGAGCGCCGTCAGATGAAGAACGGTGGAAGGAGCAGGAAGGACAAGGTCCTTGATGAAGTTATCAACACCCGTAAGGATGTTTATATCCTCAACAATGATAATCATGTGATCAGGGAAGACAGGAACCCCGATCTTAGCGAATACAGCATTGAACAGCTTCCCGGACAAGGGAACTTTATGTCGCGCGAAGATGTAGACCGCAATACGGAGAGATTCAGGGAGCACCTTGAGGAGGAATTCTCCAAGGCTGTTGCTCATGAACAGCACCGTAAGGCCCGCAAGCTTACGGGCAGAAGGATCTTTGAGACAGTCGTCGTGCTTCTTCTTGTCGTCTTTGTATCGGCTCTTCTCATCCTTATGATGTATCCTCAGACTCAGCTGGCCGAAATGAGCCGTGACAACGCGGCTGCGAAGGACAGGATCGCCGATCTCAAGAACGAGATCCTCGATGCTGAGGAAGAGGCTAACGGTGTGTCCGACATGGACCGTATCAGAGCACAGGCGCTCGCTTTGGGAATGCAGGATCCCACCCAGAATCAGGTTGTAAATCTGCCTATCCCGCGCAACGACTCACTCAAGACGATAGTATCCTATGATGCATACGGAATAAGCGAAGAGGCGCTTGACAGTGCCGTCGCAAGCCTAACTGACTACTACAGGGCTCATCATTCCGGCAATGGCAACTGACGGCGGTGTTAGATGAGCGATCATGTAGATAAAGGTCTGTTCAGATCGCTGCGGTATAAGCCTCACAGCGACAAGTGGTCCAGGTTGTTGCCTATCGGAGTGTTCTGCCTGGCACTCGTTCTTGCCGTGTATGAGATATGGCAGCTGTATGTTACGACAGTTCTCAATTACGATCAGTTCGCCAAGGCGGCATCCTCGCAGCAGTGGAGACTCGTTACATCTGACTCCGACCGCGGGCAGATTTATGATACGAATGGAATAGCTCTCGCTTCAAATACGTACGATTATACCGTAGTGTGCACCCCGAGGATGGTCGTGTCCAAGACGCTGGACAGAGAGGCGATAATCAATGGTTTTGTCCGCATTCTGGGCGTTACACACGAGAAGATGGATTCCATCATACCGGTAGATCCCAAGGACGGTTCGGATCCAAGGGTCAAGATAGGC
Organism: Mageeibacillus sp. UBA3708; assembly: GCA_002371375.1. Taxonomy (GTDB): domain Bacteria; phylum Bacillota; class Clostridia; order Saccharofermentanales; family Saccharofermentanaceae; genus Saccharofermentans. Next base: position 23,786 of record DFIB01000083.1, read on the forward strand.
GGATGTGATGTCTGCAAGAATGTTCCCGCCGCCAAGCGCGACGAGCTGGAGAAGTTCCTTAAGGACAATAAGATAGGCGGCGTATCCTTTATTGCCGTTCCTCAGAGATATTATAATTACGGTAGCCTTGCATCCCAGGTAATAGGATATGCGCGCAATGACGGATCTGCCGTCAAAGGCCTGTACGGTCTCGAGGCATATTACAATGATACATTGTCCGGCAAGAGCGGATACAGGTACTCCGAGGTTGACGAGAAGACGGGAGGCGTTCTGCCTTATTCCGCCGAGACAAAAGTACCTGCTGTCAACGGCTACAATCTTGTGCTTAACATAGATGTAAGCATTCAGAGGATTGCTGAGGCCGCATGCAGGAGCGCCTATGAGAAATACAAGCCGAGAGACGGGATTACCGCTATCGTTATGGATCCGTATACAGGAGCGATCTATGCTATGGTGTCACTGCCCGACTATGATCTCAATGATCCTTACGGAATGCCTTACGGAATGGATGAAGAGTTGTGGAAGGGTATGGACAACGATAAGCAGGTGCAGTATATAATGGCAAACTGCTGGCGCAACAGGTGCGTATCTGATACATATGAGCCCGGTTCCACATTCAAGGCACTTACGACGTGTATTGCTTTCGAGGAGAATCTGACGCATGAGGGTGAGTTGTTCTCTGATGCTCCGATGGCTGTATCGAGCGATTACAAGATCTCGTGCTGGCTCCAGAAATCAAAGAATTACAATCACGGCACCGAGACTCTCAAGCAGGCTTTCCAGTACTCATGCAACCCCGTATTTGCACAGCTGGCCCAGAGGATCGGCTTATCGAGATACTACAGTTATGTGCGTATGCTCGGATTCTACAATACGACCGGAATCGACCTCCCTGCAGAGGGCAAAGGCATCTTCCACAGCAATCCGCAGAAGATCGACCTGTCGGTTCTGTCATATGGTGAGTCATCGACAGTTACGCCGATTCAGCTCATAATGTCATACTGTGCTATCATCAACGGAGGCGATCTGCTCGTTCCTCATATCGTAAAGAGCATTACGGACAGTGAAGGCAATATAATCGATGAGATTGAGCCTGAAGTAATCAGG
>DFIB01000213.1 GCA_002371375.1 Mageeibacillus sp. UBA3708
TTGAGCCTGAAGTAATCAGGACTGTCTTCTCTGATTCGACATGTGCAAGAGTCCGTAAGCTCCTTGAGGCGGTTGTCATGGACGGTACCGGTACAGCAGGTCAGGTTCCGGGGTACTCGGTCGCAGGCAAGACATCCACGTCAACGATAGAGACAGGAGAACTCAAGGGATCTCACGTATTGTCATTCTCGTGCTATGCACCTTCATATGATCCGAAGATCGCTGTACTCGTTGTGCTCAATAAGCCTGAGGACAATTCCGTAGGTTCTTCGGCTCCTGCATCCACGGCAGCTGAGATCGTTGCGGGCACCCTGAATTATATGGGTGTTCCGAGAAGATTCTCTGAAGAAGAGTATGATAAGTTGCTTAAGAAATATTTTGTTCAGTATGTTATTGACAAGAATGCCGCTGATGCCTCATCACAGATATCGATCAACGGTCAGACTCCTGTTTACGGCACGGCGGATATGACGCCTGATACTGTCGTAGGATGGACATATCCGGACTACAGGAAAAAGCTGTATTCGACGGGAGTCGTTGTGCTCTATCCCGAACAGGTCACGGAGGATAAGATGCTCAAGACGGCAGTGCCGAATATGTACGGCATGACTGCGATAGAATGTATCGAGGCATGCAAACAGGCTAATCTGAACTGTGAGATAACGGGCGATGCGACCGGTGTATGTCTTGAGCAGGAGATTGAGATGGGCAGCCGGGTTCCGGCGGGCGAGATCATTAAGGTGACAATGGGAAGTCCTGACAAGCTGGATCCTTCGGGCAATAAGCCGAAGCCGACACCGACTCCGAAGCCGTCAGGAAGTAACAATGATGACAGAAATACTAACGGTTCAAATACCGACGATGAGGACGGTGTCGTCCGCGATAATGAAGGTACAGGGGGAAACTGATATATGAGAACGAGACTTGAAGAGCTTCTCAAGGATACAAAATACAGGCTGGTATGCGGAGGTCTTGATACTGAGACGGGGAACATAATCTGGGACTCGCGTGAGGTCAGAAAGGGAGATGTTTTCGTTGCGGTTATCGGCAGGATAGACGGAACAAAATATGTACCGTTGTCGATAGATTCAGGCGCCTCTGTAATAGTTATAGATGAACATCAATCTTTGTATACCGATGAGGAATTGACTGCGCTTGCTGCTCCTAAGGGCGTTGCGGTCGTGGAGCTGCCGAACAGCCGCAGGGGACTCGGCATACTGTCTGCCAACAAATATGACCATCCGGAGAAGTCTCTGGAACTGTATGGTGTAACAGGCACGAAGGGCAAGACCACGTCTGCCTTTATGCTCCACATGATACTTCAGAGGGCGGGACGTATGCCGGGACTTATGGGTACCGCGGGCACCATAATGGGCGATAAGAGAGTTCATACGGAATATACGACATCAGAGGCCCCTCTTACTTACAAATTTATGGGAGAGCTCCGTGACAACGGCTACGACAGCTTCGTGATGGAGGCGTCCTCGCTCGGCCTCAAGCTCGAAAGAGATTACGGACTTCACTACAAAGCAGGCTGCTTCACCAACTTCTTCAGGGATCATGTGGGAGGGATCGAGCATCCTGATGAAGAGGATTATTTCCGGAGCAAACTGATAATATTCGATCACAGCGATTACGGTGTGGTCAACCTTGACTGCAGCAGAGCAGATGAGGTCTGTGAATATGCTTCAGCAAGATGCCATGTCGTAACTTACTCCATTAAAGATGAGAGAGCTGATCTGAGGGCAACTGACATGGTGCGCTGCATCAAAGACGGTGTAAGCGGCACAACATTCACGCTTGTGATCGGAGATGACAGATATACCGTATTTGTTCCGATCCCGGGAGTGTTCAATGTGTATAATGCACTGTGTGCTTTGAGCTGTGCTCATATAGCCGGGATCGATATGAAAGTAGCGGCCGAAGCTGTGGGATTCGTAAGGGTTCCCGGAAGGCTTGAGCCTGTTCACAACGATAGAGGCATCAACGTCCTGGTCGATTATGCTCATAACGGTGAATCATTGGCCAGTGCGATCGGCACGGTAAGAGAATTTACGAAGGGTAAGGTGATAACTGTTTTCGGTGCGGGCGGTGAACGTCCGGCTGAGAGACGGTGGGATATGGGAAGAATATCGGGTGAGATGTCGGATTACTCCATAATCACAACGGATAATCCGCGGTCCGAAGACCCGATAAAGATAATTGACGAAATATTGACAGGCATCAATCAGACTGACGGTCTTTACGAGTCCATACCGGACAGAAGAACGGCGATACTCAGGGGACTGAGTCTTGCTGTGGAAGGCGACACGGTACTCATTGCCGGAAGAGGCCATGAGGATTATCAGGATCTTGACGGCAAGATAGTCTATCTGGATGACCGTGAAGTGGCAAAGGAGTTCTTCGCAAATGAGTGAACTCGGATCCAAGGCGCAGATAGAACAGCTTATAGCGAGCAAACCGTCACACGGGCAGGAGTTAAAGCTTAACAAAAAGAATATGAAGCTGACTAACATCCCGCTTCTCATAATGCTGTTCGTTATTCTCTGCCTCGGGATCACGATCCTTTATTCGGTATCAAGTCCGATAGGTTACGCTGAAGAACAGGATTCGCTGTTCTATGTCAAAAAACAGATAAGATTCACGCTGATAGGGCTTGCACTTGCGTTGTTCTTTAACTTCGTCGACGTTACGAAGATTTTGTTCCGCAAATATATGCTGGTATGTGTTCTGTCGGGTGGTCTTGCACTCGCACTGGCAGTGGCGACGCTCCTGTTCGGCCAGACTTACAACGGCGCGAGGAGATGGTTTGTCATTGCAGGATTCCAGTTCCAGCCGTCAGAGCTCATAAAGGTTCTTGTTGTTGTAAGTTTTGCCGCGTACAGGCAGTTTATCGTTAATCTCAGGAAGAGCGGGAAGCTCAGGAAAGAGCCGGGCAAAAAGCATCTCATCAGGGATTCAATGCTTGATTTTGTCGTTCCCGTAATGGGTGCCATTGTAATTGACGTGCTGATATTGGCAGAGCCGCACGGATCCTGTGCGCTTATCATTGCTTCAGTTGTCTTCATATGTGCACTTGCATCCGGTATTCACTGGAGATCGTGGGTAATCGGAATAGCCATCATGCTGGGTTTTGCGGTCGCGGTAGGCGCTCCGACCTATATGCTTATGCCGGCGGAGAAGGTGGCCAAGATAGAAGAGAAGGTCCTCAGCAACTTCAGTCACATCTTCAAGCGTCTTGAGATCTTCAACCAGGATGAGGAGAATAAAGAGGAATCAACTCTTACAGAGGATGATACAAGGCAGATTGACAGCGCTCATTACGCTCTCGGTTCCGGCGGAATGTGGGGCGTTGGCATGGGCATGTCCAGATCAAAATTTAATTATATCTCCGAGGCTCAGAATGACTACATCTTCTCCGTTTATGTTGAGGAGACGGGATTTGTCGGAGGAATGTTCCTGATAATACTGTATATGGTGATCCTTGGGATGTGTATGGCCGTCATATGGCATACTAAAGGAGTTTATTACAGAGTAGTCGCTTCCGGATGCACATCGATCATATTCATAGAGGCATTTATGAATATCGCGGTCGAGCTGCAGATAATACCGTCGACGGGTGTTACTCTTCCTTTCATAAGCTACGGCGGATCGGCACAGATCTTCCTGCTGGCTGCTTTCGGACTGATCCTCGGGTGTTCAAGGTATGGCACTTCAGAGGAGGAGGTTCCTGTGACAACGGGCGTGCCCGCGGAGACAGATGATCACACTACGGAGCATAAGGAGAATGAGCAGTGGAATATCGATTTATTATAACGGGCGGCGGTACATCCGGTCATATCAATCCCGCTCTGACGATCGCGGATACATTGATAAAATTCTATGAATCTCGGGGAGATTCATGCAGATGTATATTTACCGGGCGCAAGGATAAGCTTGAAGGCGAACTCGTGCCTAAGGCAGGGTATGAATTTCACCACGTGGATGCCGAGCCTTTCCCTATGAAGCCCTCCGGGCAGCTTGTAAGAGCCGTCAAGGCCATGCCCAAAGGCCGCAAGGTGTGTTCGGTACTCATTGAAGAGTTCAAGCCCGTGGCCGTCATTACCACCGGCGGCTATTCATCGGTTCCGCTTCTCCTGGAGGCGCAGAGGCATAAGATCCCGGTAATGATCCACGAGGCAAATGCATTTCCGGGCAGGGCTAACCGCCAGTTCGGCAAAAAAGCTGCACTTGTAATGACAGGTTTTCCGGGAACGGAGGGGTATTTCGCGCGCGCGGCGAAAGTGGTCTATACGGGTAATCCCGTCAGGGACATGATGTTCACTAAGGAGCGCAATGCCTGCAGAGAGGCTCTGGGACTGTCATCAGAGGACAAAATGGTATTTATTATGGGCGGTTCACTCGGTGCCGCAACATTGACCGGATTTGCCCGCGAAGCCCTGAACAGCGGGAGATTTAACAATGTTAAATTTGTTCTCAGCTGCGGGAAGCAGCACGAAAGCGAATTCAAAAAGCTGTCCGACAGTTATCCCAATCTCGATGCGAGAAGTTACATAGATGATCCCGGAACATACATGGCTGCTGCCGATTGCTGTATCCTGAGAGCAGGCGCGATCACATGCGCGGAAGTCTGTGCGATCGGATGCTGCAGCGTGCTCGTTCCGTATCCCTATGCGGCACATGACCACCAGACATACAATGCGAAGAGCATTTTGGATAAGGGCGGATGCGAGATGATGAGCGATGACGATGTCAAGGCAGGACATCTTATCCCTCTTTTGGAGAGCCTCTTAAATGACAGGGCAAAGCAGGATTCGCTCCGCCGTGGAAGTAAATCTATGGCAATGCCCGATACTTCTGCTATAATTGCAGAATCAATCAATGAGGTAGTTCAGTGGACGACGAAGAATTGAACCAGCTTTTCGGTTTGGACGGGGAGGGAGAGGATTCTCCCGATACGGACAGGAGCGAAGATCAGCCCGCCGCAGATGACGGGGGCTTTGTCGTGGACGGGGAAGAGGAACCGGCGGTTATTGAAGATACTGACGAGAAGACTGAACCTGAACAGCCGCAAAAGCAAAAGAAGCCGAAGAAACCCAAGAAGAATAAGAAAGCTAAGAAGGACAAACAGGAGACTTCTCCCGTGCGTCGTACGCATGAGTGGTTCGATGAAGACCCTGATGACATACAGGATGAGAAGAATGTTGAAGAGCCTTACTATGAGGATGTGCCTGTAGAGGAACCCGTAACCGCAGTTCCGGAGGTCCGTCATTACAGGAAGATCCCGATCTCTGCAAAAGGAGTGGTGCTGACACTGTTTGCACTTCTTGTCATAGCGGGGATAGTCCTCGTATTTACTCTGGACTCATTTAAGATCAAGACAATAAACGTTGAGGGCAACTATGTATTCACTGACGAGGAGTTGATCGAACTGTCAGGTATTAGATACGACTCTCATCTGTTCTTCGCGAATTATTCCAAAGCTGCAAGAGCTATCAAGGACAGCTCGCCTTATGTCCGCGACTGCAAGGTGTCTTTTACCTTCCCGTCGACAGTGAACATCAACGTGGAAGAGAGGAGCAAGATAGCATATGTCAAGACTCCTGACGGATATGCGGCGCTCGATGACCAGGGAATAGTGCTGGAATTATCATCTTTTGATTCACATCACAAAGTGGCGCCGGTAATATCAGGACTCAACATCACGCACGCCACATTGGGCAAGGAGATAGTCATCGGCAATTATTCCGATTATCAGAAATCACTGATAGTCATGGGTTCACTCATTGCTGCCGATACGAATAACAGGCAAGGCAGCTACTCGATCTTTGAGAATACCGAGGAGGTAAGAGTCCTGCCCAGCGGATACATCTTCCTGACGATAAGGCTTCCCAACAAGAACCTGCTTCAGGTCAAGTTCGACAGCCTGGAGAAAATATCGACCCAGACGGCATGGCTTCTTTACGCTATAGATGCCCAGGTCTTTGAGCACGGGTTTGCCAACGGATCCCTGGATATGACAAGGGACGAACCTATCTACAGGCAGTTTGTGATCGATACTGACACAGAGACTGATCCCGTCACGTGATGATTTCTTTCTCAAAAAAAATATTGATTTTTTACAAAGAATGATACAATCAGAATATGTATAATTAACATTTTTGACATATATGAGTTACATTTCGGTTGAAGAGACGCCATATTTGGGTTAAAATCTGATATGTTGCTATATATATAATTAAATGTGCGCACGGAAATTGTATTGACGGAGGAAGATAGCATGTCTGACAAGCGTGGTTTTGTATTGGACGAGGAGAATTTTGCATCCATTAAAGTAATCGGTGTAGGCGGCGGTGGCTGCAATGCCGTTGACAGAATGGTTGACAGCGGAGTACAGGGAATCGATTTCATCTGTGTTAACTCTGATAATCAGGCGCTTGCAAGGTGCAAAGCCGGTGTGAAGATCCAGATCGGACAGAAGGTCACGAGAGGTCTGGGCTGCGGAGCTGATCCCAGCGTCGGCGAGAAGGCCGCAGAAGAGTCCAAGGACGAGATTGCAGAAGCCATCAATAATACGGACATGCTGTTTATCACGGCAGGCATGGGCGGCGGTACAGGTACCGGTGCTGCACCTGTTGTTGCACAGATCGCTCAGGAACTCGGAATCCTTACGGTCGCCGTTGTTACAAGACCTTTCGGGTTTGAGGGCTCAAGAAGAGCTGCCAATGCCGAGAGAGGCATCAGAGAGCTCGCCAAGTATGTAGATTCACTTATCATCGTAGCTAATGACAAGCTCCTTGAAGTTGTTGACGAAGGCACATCCATCGAGGAATCCTTCAATATGGCAGACCAGGTACTGAAGTTCGGTGTTGCAGGTATCTCTGACCTCGTAGCTATCCCCGGACTCATCAACCTTGACCTTGCCGACGTAAGAAGAGTAATGACCAAGGCAGGTATCTGCCACATGGGTATCGGACGTGCTTCCGGTGAAGGAAGAGCACAGGCTGCAGTTAAGCAGGCTATCAATTCACCTCTTCTTGATACTACGATCGAAGGCGCTAAGGGCGTAATCCTCAATTTCACCGGTGGGCGCAATATGAGACTGCAGGAGATCGATCAGGCAGCTTCCGTTGTAAGAGATGAAGTATCCGATGAAGCAGATATCATCGTAGGTGCAGTCGTTGATTCATCACTTGAGGATGAGATCATGATCACCATCATCGCATCCGGTTTTGACAATACAGTTAATGCATCAGCAGGTCACAGGGCAAGCACATCCGTGCTGTCAAGGAACAATCCTAACCTGATCTCCGAGGCAAAGCCTGCACAGCCTGTATCACCTATCCAGTCTGTTGCTCCTTCAGTAGCTAAGGCACAGCCTCAGATCCAGGAGCAGCCTGTCTCAAGACCTGCGCCCGGTTTCCTGTTCGGTGACGATTCAGTTAACAATATCAGACCTCAGGCAGTAACCCCCGTTGCTCCCGTTGAAGAACCTGCTCCCATTCCGGAGCCCATTCCTCAGCCTTCATACCAGCAGCCTTCATACCAGCAGCCTTCATACCAGCAGCCTTCATACCAGCAGCCTGTTGCTCAGCCTGCTCCCCAGACTGCACAGCAGGGCGGAAGACCTCAGGTCAATGTAACGCCTGAGCAGACGGAGAAGCCTGCGAGATCAGCTAAGCCTTGGTTCATGTTCGGAAGAGATCCGGAGTAAAGGACGATCTAAGTGAGATGTCCCAAATGCGGCTGTGAGAACAGCAAAGTCATAGATTCGCGCAATGCTGACAGCATCAATGCTGTCAGAAGGCGCCGCGAATGTGAGAGCTGCGGTGAACGCTTCTCGACTCTGGAACGCATTGAGGGTATTCAGCCCCAAGTCATCAAGAAGGACGGAACCAGGCAGGAATTCTCGAGAGACAAGCTCCTTGCAGGACTTAATGCCTCATGTTCCAAGCGTCCGGTATCCAACAGGGTGCTGACAGATATATGCAATGAAGTGGAAAGCATGATCTCTTCGAAGTCATCGAGAGAGATCACCACCACTGAGATCGGAGAGTATGTCATGAACAGACTCTTCAATATCGACAAAGTAGCATATGTCAGATTTGCTTCCGTATACAAGGATTTCACTGATCCCGATTCGTTTGCTCATGAAGTCCGCCGTATGGAAGAGAACAGGAATCAAGAGAATAAATAACAGGGATGGTAAGTTTAAATGGCAGCAAAGCGTGTTCTTTTGGTAGATGACGATCAGAGCATTATTGAAGTACAGAAGATGTATTTCGAGAAGGAAGGCTATCAGGTATCGACCTGCATGCAGGGTGATAAGGCTGTGGCAGCTTTTGAGACATTCAATCCCGACATAATCATTCTCGACCTCATGCTTCCCGGTATGGACGGCAACGACATCTGCCGTGAGATCAGGAAGAGTTCTGACGTACCGACCATCATGCTTACTGCAAGAACTGATACCCTTGATAAGATCATTGGCCTTGAGCTCGGTGCAGACGATTATGTGCCCAAGCCGTTCGAGCCCAAGGAATTGCTGGCGAGAGTCAAGGCAGTCCTCAGAAGAACAGACCGCAAGTCAGCTCCTCAGGAACAGGCGGAGGAAGAGAATAAGAGCAAGGAGATAGTGTCTTATCCCGGTTTTGTCGTTGATAAGGCAAGATATGTCGTTACAGTTGACGGTGAGGAGATCTACATGCCTCCTAAGGAGCTTGAACTCCTGTTCTTCCTTGCATCCAATCCTGACAGGGTATTTACAAGAGAGCAGCTCCTTGAGAATGTATGGGGATATGAGTTCTACGGAGAGTCCAGAACTGTTGATGTTCATATCAAGAGAATAAGAGAGAAGATCGAGAAGCCGGATCAGAGCCAGTCCTGGGCTATCAGGACAATTTGGAGCAAGGGCTACAAGTTCGAGACTAAGTAAGGAGCGGATCTATGAGCTCCGGCAAAAAGGTATCCACTAATTTTGCGGTATTCATCATATCGTTTCTCGTATTCACTACCGTAATAGTGTTTGCTGTAATGCTGTTCCTATCGTATGAGAACATGCATAATAATCTTATTATCTCCAACAAAAGCGATGCAGAGCTGATGACTATGGATATAGTGTCGGATTGCATGAATATTTCCGGTAATGAACCGTTTGTCTTTACAATGGATGATGACGGATCGAGGGATTTTCAGGTATCGAATCTTCTTCTTAAATTCATAGATTCAGAGATATACAGACGGTCAGGTTCCATATACATTGTTGATGATACAGGCCTTATCTTGTGCCGTAATCAGAAGATAGGAGACGGCAAGGATCAGATAAGGGCTGAGAAGAGGGAGAACGGCAGGTATTACATTTCTGACAGTAATGTCCAGAATCTTATTGTTCAGGCTCAGGACGGCAGCATGGCATCGGCTGATGACAGTGAGACCGGGTTTGTCACGTCTGTAAGATGCATAAGGATCCCCGGAACACAGTATTCATGTGTTGTGAAGAAGACGGCAGAGACGTCGGAAGTCAAGACGGAGTATCTCAGTGTAATCCTTCTGCCGGCGATCATTGCAATGCTCATTGCGATATCGCTTTATGTTGCTTTCGTGTGGCTGTCATTGGAGCCTGTTAAGGAGATATCGGAGGTTATATCCAAAGTAGCGGACGGTGATCTTAAGGCGCGCGTCAGCCCCAAATACGCCAGCGATGACGACAGTGTCGGGCTGAATATCACTTCGGAGTTCTCACAGATGGGTGCGACCGTCAATAATATGATCGAATCCCTTGAGAATCAGGAGAAGGACAGGGAATTGTTCATATCAAGTATTGCACATGACATCAGGACCCCTCTTACATCCATCAACGGATTTGTCACGGCAATGCTCGACGGTACGATCCCGCCGAACGGACGGGACAAATATCTTTCATTGATCAAGCAGGAGACGGACAGGATCAGAAGGCTCGTCGTATCAATGACTGAGGCATCGTCACTGGCACATGTCAATCCCGAGCTGGTTGAAGCATTCAATACGGCAGACATGATCAGAGATATTATAGATAACCTGGAGAGCCAGCTCAGGGATAAGGACATCAAGATCATCACATCACTTGATCCTGGACCCGATAACATCGCCTATGGCGACGCTGAGCAGCTTTGCAGGGTCCTTGTGAATATCATCTCAAATTCCATCAAGTTCACGCCTCAGGGCGGCGTTATCAAGGTCTCAACGGACGGCAAGCCCCGTGAGGGTATCGTAAGCGTTACCATAGAGGATTCCGGTCCGGGTATCGAGGAGAGTAAGCGCAAGAGAATCTTTGAGAGTTTCTACAAAGCCGATGCTTCGCGTAAGGTGGAGGGATTCGGGCTCGGTCTGTATATCTGTAAGCAGATACTTGCTGCTCACGGCCAGACCATAACTTGTTCGGAGAGCGGGGAATTGGGCGGTGCCAGATTTGATTTTGCTTTCGGGATGCCTCCCAAGGGTGAAGGATGACACGCATAAGCAGACAGCAGAGGGCGGATGATACGGTAAGATTACTCCGGCAGGCTTTCCCGGATGCCTGCTGTTCACTTGATTATGACTTGCCGGAGCGCCTCGCTATAAGAGGCATTCTGTCGGCTCAGTGCACGGACAAGAGAGTCAATATAACAGCGGCGGAACTGTTCGCGAGATACCCTTCCATGAGAGATCTGCAGGAAGCGGACGAATGCGATATAGCTGACATGATCAGACCGTGCGGACTGACAAAGTCCAAGACGGCGGCTGTCATGGATTTTGCTTCGCTTTACTGCGGCAAATGGAACGGCAGGGTCCCGGATGATGCGGAAAGCCTTATGGAGTGCAAGGGAGTGGGCAGGAAGATCGCCAACCTCATAATCGGCGAAGTCTACAATATACCCGCTATCGTCGTAGATACGCACTGTAAGCGCGTCTCATACCGTGTGGGACTTACGGATAATACAGATCCCGACAAGGTGCTTGCGGACCTTGACAAGGTCATCAGAGACGAAGATAAGATAGCATTCGGACATCTGGCAGTCGAACTCGGCAGGACTTACTGCAAGGCAGGCAACCCTGACTGTGCCTCATGTCCGCTCGCCGGTATCTGCAGGAAGAGAGTGTAGCTCATATGGCAAAAGTCAAGCTTGATTCACTTGTGTCGGAGCTCTACGGGATAGGTCCAAAGAAGGCCGAGAAGCTGGAAGTCCTTGAGATCAGGACTGTTTTTGACCTCATCTATTATCTGCCGAGGAGATATGAGGACTGGAGGCTCGGGAAGCATTTCGCCGGGTGTGCGGACGGGGAGGAGTGTTCCTTCAATGCTTATGTGGCTACATCCCCGCAGATGAATCCCAGGAGCAGGACGCGCAACGTGTCATTCTTTCTCGAGGATGACAAGGCAAGGATAAGAGTGACTTTCTTCAATGCCCCGTACATTACCGGTAAGTTCGCAAGGGGTGACGAGGTCTTCGTTCACGGTAAGATACAGTACTATAACGGGCATCCGACGCTCGTAAATCCGTATATCGAACACATTTCCAAGGTGGATGAGGAGTCACTCATCAAGCCTGTTTATCATCAGACCGCAGGCATTTACTCAAGAGATCTGTCCAAGTGGATCAGGACGGCACTTGAACTGTGCGGCGATCAGATCCCCGATGTGATCCCTTCCGCGCTTGCCCGAAAGCATGATCTCGTCAGTCCGAAGGAAGCGCTGAGACTTGTTCACTTTCCGTCGTCACCCGAAGATGCGGAACGGGGCAGGATCAGGATGGCATATGAGGAGCTGATCCTCCTCGGTATCGGAATGGCGATGCAGAAGGACCATTCTGATACGGTCAAGGCGCCCGTCGTTGTCCCGCACAATATCTCTCCGGAGGTACAGAAACGGTGGAAGACTGTTCTCAATAATCTCGGCTTTGCGCTCACCGGAGACCAGCGTCAGGCGATAGCCGATATACAGAAGGACCTTATGAGCGACATGCCCATGAACAGGCTCGTTCAGGGAGATGTAGGTTCCGGCAAGACGGCAGTAGCCGTATTATCCATGGCGATGACGGCTCTCATGGGCAGACAGTCTGTCCTTCTTGCTCCAACGTCGGTCCTTGCCAAGCAGCATTATGATACAGCCACAGCCATGCTGAGCGGAAGCGGGATCGGGGTATCACTCCTTCTCGGCAAGACAAAGGCATCGGAGAAGAAGGCTGTCAAAGAAGCGATACAGAGCGGAGAAGCGCAGGTCGTGATCGGTACCCACGCTCTGCTTACGGACGATGTCAGATTCGGCAATCTGGCACTTGTAATAGCTGATGAGCAGCACAGATTCGGCGTAAGACAGCGCGAGAAACTTCTGCTGTCCTCCGATACTCATTCCGTACACAACCTCGTTATGACAGCGACACCGATCCCGAGGACGCTGGCTATGGTCATCTACTCAGACATGCAGACCTCGATAATCAGGCAGAAGCCTGCAGGCCGCAAGCCCGTGTCGACACACTTTCTCCCGTCAAAGGATGATGAGGCAATATACGGTGCGATACGTGCCAAGCTCAAGGCAGGCGAACAGGTGTACATTGTCTGTGCCAAAGTCGATGAGGATGAAGACGAGATCTATGACGATAACCTTATCGGAATATCCGAAGGCGGCAATGTCTTAAGTGTCAAAGAGATGAAGAAGCTGCTTGATTCCAGGGGAATAACATCGCAGTACAAATGCGAGATAATGTACGGTGCACTGCCCGAGAAGAAAAAGCTCTCCGTCATGGAGCAGTTCTCTTCAGGCGAGATAAAGATACTCGTATCGACCACTGTAATCGAGGTAGGAGTAGATAATCCCAACGCTAATCTGATAGTGATAATGGATGCTGACAGATTCGGTCTGTCAACGCTGCATCAGCTCAGAGGGCGTGTTGGCAGATCGGATAAGGATGCCTACTGCATACTTGTGTCGGAGAGCAGGTCTGAGGTGGCATTGCAGAGGATGAAGATGATGTGTGAATCGAACGACGGGTTCGAACTGGCAGAGGCGGATCTTAAGCTCCGCGGACCGGGCGACTTCTTTGGTACGAGACAGCACGGCATTCCGTCGCTCCGTGCGGCCAATCTGTATACGGATCTGCCGCTCGTCAAGGAGGCTCTGGAGTTTGCAAATGACGCGATAGCCGGTGCTGAACCCGCAGAGAAGGAGCGGATCACATCCGGTGTCAGGACACTGTTTGAACTGAGGTTCGGTTCACACCTGGGAGGTATATGACATGCCGAGAGTAGTTACAGGTAAATACAGAGGCACCGTACTCTTCGCCCCCAAAGGGGATACGACCAGACCAACGACAGACAAGGTGAAGGAATCGCTGTTCTCGATCATTCAGCAGCGGGTGCCTGGTGCGAGGGTTCTGGACATTTTTGCCGGTTGCGGTCAGATAGGGATCGAAGCCGTAAGCCGCGGTGCGGATTCCGCTGTGCTTGTAGACAAAGGCGGCGAACAGATATCGGTGATAAAGCGCAATCTTGAGAAGATCAGAGCGGAAGAGGATGATTCGTTCAGGATAATAAGGGCGCCATATGATAAGGCACTTGATATGCTCGGCGAAGAAGGCAGGAAGTTCGACCTGATATATATGGATCCGCCGTATAAGACGGCTGAAGAGGCGGCAATACGCGTGACCGGCAAAGTTGCTCAATATGGTCTCCTCGAGGATGACGGCATGCTTATGTGCGAGCATGCGTCGGATATTGATTTCGATGTGTCCAAAATGAGCGGTTTCAAAGCGGTTCGTTCTTGTAGTTACGGGCTTACAGTGATAACATTTTTCTGTAAAGAATGACAATGGAGGTTCATGGTTTGAAGGTTCTTTTATTTCCGGGAAGTTTTGACCCGTTCACAAGAGGTCACAGAGACATTGCAAGGCGTGCCGCGAAGGTATGTGATAAGCTCTATGTGGCTGTAATGGAGAATTCAGCGAAGAAGACAGTCTTCACACTCGAGGAGAGAGAAGAACTTGTCAAGCGTTCTTTGACAAAATATGATAATATAGAAGTGATCAGTTCCACCGGACTTCTTGTGGATCTCTACAGACAGCTTGGCTGCTGTGCGGTAGTGAGGGGCATCAGGTCCGAGTCGGATTTCCGATATGAAGCAGAACTGGCATTGGCGAACAGGCTTCTCTGTCCTGAGTATGATTGTCTGTTGCTGCCGTGCAGAGACGATATGTCTCTCATCAGTTCGAGCATAGTTAAGGAAGTGGGGCACTATGGCGGAGATATATCCAAGATGGTTCCTTCAGAGATAGTTGACACAGTAAAAGACAAGTTAATGAAAGGCAGGGTTTAAACAAATGGAAAACGGCGGCAGTCAGGGACGTTATGATCCCATCAAGCACATTGATTTTCTCATCGATACGGTAAAGGATGCTTCAAGCGTACCTTTCTCCGACAAGTGTTCTATTGAGAGAGCAGAGACGATCAACTCGCTCGAAGCATTGAGAAATCAGCTTCCTCCTTCAGTCGCACAGGCTAACGATATCGTCGCAAGGGCACAGGATATCATCAACACGGCTCGTGAGAAGAATAAGAAGATACTTGATGACGCCAACAGGATGTATGCGATGAAGGTAAATGACCACGAGATCACACGTGGCGCAAGGGAAGAGGCTGCGAATATCATTGCCAATGCTGAAGCACAGGCAGAGGAACTCCGCCGCAATGCTCATCTCTATGTGAAGAGCCTTCTCGAGAATGTCAACAACACCATGAGTGACTGCGTTGCACGTGTTCAGATGAATCTCAAGGAGATCGATACGACAATAGATCATGATTGAGTCGTGAATGATATTTTGTATTGCCGGCCGCCCGCAGTGATGTAGGCGGCTTTTTGTTTTGTGGGGCAGGGGAGCAGAGTTTGGTACTGCAACCGTCTCATACAAAGGATCGTCCTTAGTTTAGTGACATTGGGTTTTCGTCGTTTTTGCAATTGTTATAATCACCGATATTTGATATATTTATCCTTGTATGTTCCCAAGAATAACAAGGAGGATTAATTATGATGAGGGTAAAGAAGATCTCTGCGATGATCATTACTGTCATTATAATGGTAAGCATGGTCCCGGCAATGGTATTTGCTGCGCAGAAGGACGGCGGAAGCAGTCAGGTTCTTACTGGTACTTCTATGAGAATGGTAAGATGGTAACCGGATGGAAGCAGATCGATAAGAAGTGGTATTACTTCACTACCGCCGGAAATATGATCGCGAATGAGTCTGTTAAGTCAGGAGGTAAGGTTTATCTCCTCGGAGACAGCGGTGCGATGGTTACAAAGAAGGGCTGGGCTAAGATAAAGGGTTCTTCTACTCCTGACAGATACGCATGGTTCTATCTTAAGTCCGGCGGAGTCTGCACTACAGGCTGGAAGAAGATCGGCGGTAAATGGTATTATTTCGATTTCTACGGACCGATGCTCTGCAACACCACCAGAGAGATCGACGGCAAGAATTACAAGTTTAACAAGAGCGGTGTTTGCACAAATCCGTAAAGTTATTTAATAATGAAGAGCGTCAGTCAACCGGACGGTCGGTTCTTATATGAGGTGAATATCATGTTAGTTAGATTATTGAAGAAATTGGCATGTATATTATTGGCTATGTCCATGTGTACGTTTGTCCTGACTTCCTGCAAGACAAATGAGACCACTGCGGATATCGGGGCCAAAGAGAGCGGAGAGACTGAAGCTGCTGAGGAGTCAACAGGATCTTCTAAGGTCGGGAAGAAGTTAGCTTATAAAGTCACGTATTATGGGGATTCATTAACCGGAGTATATCAGTACGATTCAGACGCGAATCTCGAGATGAGCTGGTATAAGAGCGATGATCGATACTTTTTCTGTATTTATGACAGGCAGCCGTCAACTACGGTGAGTGTGTCATTTGTAACGGATGTAGTAATTACAGGGTTGGATGATTGTCCCTTGGATTCCTATGTAAAGGATGTTGACTGGAAGAATAATTACAAGTCGCTGCAGGAGTATTCATATACTGAGGAGCATTATGAAGGTGACAATCTGATCACCGGAAAGACAGTAACAGATTTATTCGAGGAGACCACTGAGAATGAATATGATGGCAATGGGACATTGATCCATTCACAGAAAAAGACTGTGAACTCTTTTGGTGTTACCGACAGTTATAAATATGATTATGACAAGAATGGTAATCCGGTTAAGATTATAGAGGAAATCGGAAATAAGGATGGTGTCCATACAACTAAGACCCTGACTTATGAATACGATGAACACAATAATAAGACTTCGCTCGTAACTGATACTGTTACTGCTAATGGTAAGCAATCATACACACATACATATAAAAATGAGTACGACAGTAATGGCAACCTGATCAGATATGATAATCTCGGCAAAGACGGAAGTATGATCGAACGATATGAGTACGAATACAATGATTCCGGTAATGTTGTTAAGGTTCTCAGTTACATTAGTAGTGGAAAAGATGTGGTAAAGGTTGGAGAGGAAACATATGAATATGATTCATTCGGGAATAAGACCCGGTATATCAATGATTTCAAATACTTGGATACCTACAAAAAGACTGTTGCTTCATTTGAATACGATGAGGACGGTAATATTATAGAGTCCTCGAGTGTGTATTATTATGGTAAAGACGAATATGAGGGCAGAAGAGAGGTACCCGCTTCTGTTTCCAAATATTATTACACGGGTGATCAGTAGGAGGTTTGGATTATGACAGCTGCAAAAAAGATTACTACGCTTGCTCTGACGGTCATTATGCTCATGTGCCTGGTTCCTGCAACGGTATTCGCGGCAGGCAAGAGCGGATGGGTCAAATCAGGGGATTACTGGTATTACTACCAAGATGATAAAATGCTCAAGTCAAGCTGGCTTAAGTATCAGAGTCAATGGTATTATTTCGGAACTGACGGGAAGATGTACAGCAACAGGTCTTTGTACGATGTTGACAAGAAGGTCTATGTCTTCAAAAGCTCAGGCGCAATGGTTACAAAGCAGGGATGGGTTAAGGTTAAGTGTATCAACCCTTATGAGACCCTTGACAGGTGGTTCTACGTTAAAAAGGGCGGTGTTTGCACTACAGGCTGGAAGAAGATAGACGGCAAGTGGTATTATTTCTATAAGAATAGTGACGAAGGTGCAGATTATTATGGTATCGGAAGCATGGTTGATGTGCCTTCTGCAATTGTCGGCAATACGGCATATGCATTTAACAACAACGGAACCCTCGTAACGAAGACGGGATGGGTCTCTCTCAAATGGAAAATATATACATATTGGTTTTATGTGAAGAAAGGCGGCGTCTGCACGACGGGCTGGCTGAAGATCGGCGGCAAATGGTATTATTTCGATTATTACGGACCTATGCTCTGCAACACCACCAGAGTGATCGACGGCAAGAATTACAAGTTTAACAAGGACGGTGTGTGCCTGAATCCTTAACAAAAAGTTGCAATTTACAGCAAAGAATTCACAAAGAGTTGTCATTTGGCGGCTCTTTGTTCATTTTGAGGTAACATGTATCAGCTATACTCACATTATGATCATTCATCAAGAATAAGGAGGTTTACCTATGACTAAGACAAAGAGAATTCTGTCACTTATCCTGACGGTCGTGATGATGATGTGCATTATCCCGATGGCTTCATTCGCCGAGGAGCTCCCTTCAAACGGCTGGTACAACTGGGGTGATGATACTTTCCCGGTGTGGTCGTATTTCCAGGACGGGGAGATGGTGAAGGATAAGTGGATCAAGACAGGCAAAAAGTGGTACTACTTAGACGACAGCGGACTTATGGCTGCTAACCGTGGTGTTATTGACGGCTCAAAAGCTTATTTTGTCGGCAAGGATGGCGCCATGGTCACCAAGACAGGTTGGATCAGCGTCAAGACTACCTTTAAGGACGAGTTGGGACCGGAGACTGTTACCTTCTGGTACTATTTGAAGTCCGGCGGTGTCTGCACGACAGGCTGGAAGAAGATCGGCGGCAAATGGTATTATTTCTACCCGGCGGTTGAGGAGAATGAGTATACAGCTGGCATGATGGTTAATTACTCCAGAGAGATCATAAATGACAAGGTGTACGTATTTAACAGCGACGGATCACTCGTAACAAAGAAAGGCTGGATCAAGCTGTCATACGAAGGTCAGTCTGAGTGGTACTATGTGAAGAAGGACGGAGTTGCTGCGACAGGCTGGAAGAAACTTGCCGGCAAGTGGTTTTACTTCCTTGACTTCGGACCTATGGTGTATGACTGCACTATGGAGATCGACGGCCTGAATTATGATTTCGATGAGAACGGCGTATGCACGACTCCGGAAGGATATGAAGACCTGGTAGAGTAGAAGTTGACTATAATGCATTAATGCGGACAGAGGGGCTCAGAGAATCTGAGCCTCTCTCTTTTTGTAGTATGACGGGCATGTCCCGAA